>JAADFT010000176.1 GCA_013152765.1 Calditrichota bacterium
GATCTGGAGACGGACCACAAGCCGGAGCACTACGGCCTTGCCGAGTGGTACGTCGGCACGCGTGGGGGCGCCGGGGACCACGCCGCCATGGTCCTGGGCAAACGGAGGCACATTTTGCACCTGCAGTTCTTCCCCATTCGCTACCAGCACGTGCCCCTGCCGCCCGGCTACGCTGTGGTGGCCATCAACTCGTTGCACTCGGCTGCCAAGAGCGACGGCGTTCGCCACGTGTTCAACGAGAAGATCGTCGCGTACGAAATCGGTTTTCGCCTGATCCGCAAGAATCATCCGGAATTTGCCGACCGGCTCCATCACCTGCGCGACGTGAACGCTGCCAACCTCGGGATCAGTCAGGCCGACATCTACCGGTTGCTGCGGGAACTGCCCATGACCATTTCGCGGGCTGAGGCGGTGGCCAGGCTCGGGGACGAAGCCAAGCCGCTGGAACGGTTGCTCAGAATGCACCCCGAGCCGATGACGGGTTACGAGGTGCGCGGTGTGTGCTTCTTCGGATTGGCCGAATGCGACCGCGGCGAGCTGGCAGCGGAGTTGCTGGCTTCGGGCCGGATGCACGAGTTCGGGCGGCTGATGTACATCTCGCACGACGGCGACCGAATCGCACGGCGCAACGCCGAAGGGTACCGCCCCTGGAATGCCCCCGTAGACGACGCGGCCTTAGATGCGCTGATCGAACTTTCTGAAAGCGCAAATCCCCTGGATCGAGAACAGGCACGCCTGGCCTACCAGCCGGGTGGCTACCGTTGCAGCGTGCTCGAGCTGGACGAAATCGTCGACATCGCCAGACGCGTGGAAGGCGTCGTGGGTGCCGGGCTCACCGGGGCCGGACTCGGCGGCATGGTGCTGGCTCTGACGGAGGCCGAAGCTGCCCCACGCCTGCTCGAGGTGCTGAAAGAACGCTACTACGCGCCCCGCGGTCTGGAGCCCGCTGCCGAGGTGTGTCTGCCAAGTGCAGGCGCTGGATTCTTGGCGGCGCCCTGAGGCGTTTCGGGCTGGCTTCTTTCGCTGGCGCAGAAAGCGAAGCGGCGTGAGGGTCGCTGTTCGTTGAGCATCCACGGTAGAAGGCGGGTGGTTGTGCAGTTGTTTTGCTGAGGAGGTCCTCAGATGGAAACGTACGCGATCCCCATGGTTCCGGGACCGACCAGCGTTGCGCCGAGGTTCTGGCTGCCTACCAGAAAAATTACGGTTCGCCCGACCTGGAGCCTGAGTACTACGAACTCTACGAGAAGACGGAAAAGCAGCTACAGGAGCTCCTGCGCACGAAAAATCGTGTAGCCATCATGTCGGGCGAGGCCATGGTTGTGCTCTGGGGCGCACTGAAGAGCACGCTGAAGCCCGGCGACCGCGTAGTGTCGGTGGCAACTGGTGTTTTTGGCTACGGAATTGCCGACATGGCCCGTGCCTGTGGCGCTGACGTCACGCTGGTTGGCTTCGACTACGACGAAATTGCAGATCCCGGGCGTGTTGAGGAGGTGGTTCGCAAGGTGCGCCCAAAGATGGTGACGGCGGTGCACTGCGAAACACCCTCGGGCACGCTGAACCCGGTGGCGGAGATTGGCGAGATCGTTCGTCGCTACGAGGTGCCACTGTACTACGTGGATGCCGTGTCGAGCGCTGCGGGTGCACCGCTGGAAGTGGACGCGTGGGGCATCGATCTTTGTCTGGTGGGTACGCAGAAGGCGCTTTCCGCCGTGCCGGATCTGGGGATTGTGAGCGTCAGCGAGCGAGCCTGGCGTGAGGTCGAAGAGGTTGGCTACCAGGGGTACGACGCTCTGGAGCCGTTCGAAACAGCTCTCGAGAAGCGCTGGTTTCCGTACACGCCGAACTGGCATGGCCTGGCAGCGCTGGACGTGGCCGTGTCACGCATCCTGGATGAGGGGCTCGAAAACGTCTGGCAGCGGCACCAGACCGCTGCGCAGATTTGTCGGGATGGTTTGCGGCGGCTCGGTCTGGAACTTTACCCGCGGGAAGAGTCGGCCTGCTCGCCGACGGTAACCGCGGTGAAGGTGCCAAAGGGTCTCACGTGGTCCGAACTCGACCGCCGCCTGCGCGAACGGGGCATGGTGGTCGGTGGCTCGCTGGGACCGCTCTCGGGGCTGGTTTTCCGACTCGGCCACATGGGGCGCCAGGCTAACCCTGCACTCGTGGAGAAGGCGCTGGCGGTGTTGGAGGAAGTTGTGTGGAGTTCCTGACAGGGGACGCCGAGCGGAAGGTCGCGTTTTCGCCGCGGCTGGGATCCCGGGGGGCGATCCAGACCAGGACCGGGTGAGGGTAACTGGGACCGGGCGGCACTCTGAACTGGCTCGGGCTCGACCTGCTGAATGCCCAGCCTTCAGTCAGCCAGAGGGCGGTGGAATTTTCTCCACCGTACCGTCTGAATTCGAGGAAGGCCCCCTTGTGCGAACGGAACTCTGCCGGGGAAACCTGATCCTGCGGCGCCAGAATCTACCTGCGTTTCGGAGTCAAAAAACGGCGCGAGTTCTCTGAAAAGGAGAACCCGCGCCCTGAGACTGATCTCGCCCTGGGAACACCTACTCGAACTTGACCACTTCGTGGTGGTACCCGTCTTTTTGCAGCGTGGCGCCGAGCAGGCGAACTGCGAAGCCCCACGACCCGCCAAGCTGATCGATTTTCAGGAGAATTCGGTTGGTCCCGGCCTGGAGCTGAATGGGTACCGTGTCTTCGTCGATGGTCAGGCCGCGTCCCTGTCGGTGCACGTACACGCGATGCCCGTTCAGGTAAACCTTCACGCCGTCGTTGCTGCCGACGAGCAGTGCCGTCTGGCGCGCCTCAGGTGACTCCACTTCGCAGTAAGCGTACGCAACCGACGAAGGGTTTTCGCCGAGCAGTTTGGCCAGATCCACGACGTCGTTTTCAGCTTCCACAAACTGCCAGGCAACGGTGCGACCGTCGGGTGTTTTCACCTGGTCCCCAACCTTGGGCTGCACGGAGGCCTCGCCGCCGACGTCGCTCAGGAAATCGACGTCCAGGCGGGAAGTCTTGCCCGGGGGCAGCTTCTCGTCCGCCAGCGTGAACGGACCACAGATTAGCCACCCGGTGAGAAAGTCTCCCCTCAGTTTACGGATGTCCAGCCGGATGTCGCGTGGGGCCGGAATGGTTTGACCTTTTTCCCAGTCGGCGATGGCTCGGCCGAGCCAGTTCTGCACCTGCTGAAGTTCCGCCAGCCGACGGTCGTACTTCGCCAGGTTGTTTTCCAGCCACCACATCCGGTTCTCCGCGAGCCAGAGACGCTCGTATTCCTGTTTCAAACGCACAAGCCCTGCCACGATCCCGCCAATTGCCCGATGGGCTGCTCGCAGATGTTCGCCAACTTCTGGCGAGCTGAGAGGGGCCAGGCATGCCTCCCGGTACTCCTGGGCCGCCGTGACGACGGCCTGGCGCATTTTGGGAATGAAGGCAACGCGTTCTGCGGCGAAACGGATGTAATCTGCGTCGAGCGCGTAGTGCGTTGGTTTGGCCCTGGCCACCGCCTGCAAAACAGCCTGAGCGCGCTGGACCACCGGTTCCCAACCGGCCAAACCCACGGCCAGTTTTTGCCCTTTTTCCGGCAGAATCGGTTTCCAGAAGACGCGGTTGTTCAGGCCTTCCACAACGCTGTAGCTCGGAATCTCGGCGAAAGTCTCGATGGCCTGACCGATGCCATTGGTTCGGTCGCCGTACACGGCCGCGGCGAGCCGTCGGGCGAATGTGGTGTCGTCCAGCGCCCCGGGGTTCCAGGCCTGCTCAGCCCCGTAGGCGATGCCGTACCACGTGGTCGAGAAGAGGCTCTCGCCGTCGTCGAACCAGGCCGTGTTCAACATGCCGATGGCTCCTTCCGCCACGCCGTCTCGCACGTAATTGTGAATGTTGATGCGCGCGACGGCGAAATTCGGGAAAATCCGGCTCCAGCAGGACACGCCGGGGCAAACCATCACGTCGAAACCAGCTTTGCGGAACGGCCGAATTGCCGACACGAAAGAATCTCGGGCGCTGTACCCCCAGGACAACATGATCGTGTCGTGGTAGATCTGAGGGATGATTTCCGGGTGTCGGAGGGCGATGTCGCCCCACATCATCATCCGTTTGCCGTACTTGGCGAGCTCGTCGTGCAGCCAGTTCAGGTGTTTCGCGTACACCCAGGCGATTCCGTGTTCTTCCACCATTTTCTTGGAGGCCCCGGTGCCAAGCCCCCACGTTTCGTCGCAATTGACGTTGAAAAGCTTTGCCGGGTAGGCGGGGGCAATTTCTCCGAGGATGTCGGCGAGGAGCTGGTAGGACTCTTTGAGGGCGGGCGAAAGGACCCAGTCGTTTTCACCGAGCGCCTCGAACTTGGGGTACTTAAGGATGTTGCGGAAGTGGCCGAACGACTGGAAGTTGCCCACCAGGGTCACGTGGTACTTGCGGGCGTAATCCGAAAGTTCGCGCACGTCCTCAGCGGTGAGGGATCCTCCAGCCGGGGCAAAATCGGGGTGCGACTTCGTGCGGAAAATGTGTTCCGTGTAGTAAGTGGTCATGTTGAGCTTCAGCTCGGCGAGGCGGCGGATTTCCTTCTTCAGGAATTCCTTCGTGCGCACAGGACCACGGCTGAGGTCGTCCTGTTGTCCCCGGTACGGCAGCGCCGGGTAGTCGCGGATCCGCACGCACGGGATTTTGTTTCCGACGGCGTTCCCGCGGACGAGCTGCTTCAACGTCTGCACTCCGTAGAATAACCCGGTGGACGTGTTGGCCGTCACCAGGATTCGCTTTGGAGTCACGACCAGCAGGTAGCCCTCGCTGCCGAGCGTTTCGTCCGGAACTGCCTTTGCCTTGCGGCAGATCTCGACCAGGTCCTCATCTCGCGAGGGCAAAATCAGGTAGATTTGCCGCTTTGCTGTGCCGTAAGGGAGCTTCACACCCAGATCCTGCTCGATTTCCTCTTGGAGAAGCTGCGCAGCAAAGCGGTCGTCCTCCGTTGCGGCTTTCCCCAGCACGAGTCCAACTCGCCCCGGTTCGAACACGAACCACCCCCGATGCCGCTTTACCTCAACGGGTTTGGGGACGAGGTTGAGATCGCGCGGGCGGGCCCACACGGACGACGCCAGCAAGAGCACGATCACCGGCACTGTCGCTCGTCGCATTCCATGCACCTCCTGTCTCTGCGTTCACACTGGCTAACCCTGTTTTTTCCGAGTCTTGCGTTCTCGGGAGAAAGCGCTCCCAATCTTGCCCTCACTCCCCCACAACCAACCGCACTGTTTTCTCAACGAAGCCCTCACCCGTGGCTGGAAAGAGAACGTGGAGGGTGTTTCCGGAAAGATTGCCGCCTTCTACGCGCTTTACCAGGTCGGCATTGGATACAGGGATGAGAGCGAATGTCCCGCTGCGGCCTTCCAGGCGTACAACGAGCGTGTTTCCCTGACGGTACACGTCCAGGAACCGCACCTCGTGTGGGCGCTCGCCGAGTTGCGACGTCGTTCGCGGAGGGACGACCTCCGGTGCGGGCTGAAAGACGATTTCCACCGTGTTCTGCCCCGTCAGTTCGAATCCCACCAGAGGCTGCGTGAGGCGCGGCGTCGTGCGCACACGGACGTTCAGCGAGTTCCCGTTGACCTTGACCTGCTGCACTTTGACCCCTGGGCCCAACACCGGCGCAAACTGAAGCTGAAGACGGCCAGTGCCCCGTTCCTCGACGACCAGGCGAAGCAGGTCACGCTGACGCTGAAGGCTCAGGTCCAGGCGTGCCTTTCCGACCCGCAGGTTTCGAATCCGCACTTTAGGCCAGGTGGCTGGCAAGGCTGGCGCGAAAGTGAGGCGCCCAGCAGGAGCATCTGCCTCGAGACCCAGCAGCCCCCACAACACCGGCAGCACGTACCCGGTGGTGCTGAAACCCTGGTGCGGCACGGACGCCTCGGGCCAGATGTGCGTTGCTCCGGAAAGCACTTCGTTTACGTGGCCCAGCGCGTTTTCGTAGACCAGGGCTACCGTGGAGCGAAGATTTTGGACGCCGGCCTGCACCAAACCGTTCCGGAAGTCGGCGGTGGCCACCCAGCCTGTTAGAAAAGGCCACGCTGCGCCGTAGTTGTAGTTCAAAGGCTCGTAGCGCGGACTTTCGGCGGAAAGCATCCGTACGCCCCAGTCTGTGGTCACGTCCGCCCGAGCGATGCGACGTAGCGAGGTCTGGCGTCGCTCCGGTGTGCCCAGCCCCCAGAGCGCGGCCACAGCGCACCACGGCGTCACCTCGTCCACAAGTCGGCCGTCGCTGTCGAACGCGTACGCGTACTGGCGCGTGCGCGTATTCCAGAACAGGCGGTCGAACGCCTGGTTCAGTTGCACTTCGCGTTTCTCGGCGTCGCGTGCAACCTCGGGATCGCCCAACACCTTGGCGAGGTAAGCCATGGCTTGGACCGCGCGTGCCCACACAGCGGCCAGGTAAACGTCCGTCTGGATTCCCGTCAGCGAGCCGTACTCCAGCGCACCAAGACCAGCTGCCCGGTTGTCCATGAACCGGTCGCCGTTTTGATCAGTTGACAGGCACCACTGGTAAGCTTTTCGTGCTGCGGGCCAGGCAACACGAGCGAAAGCTGTGTCTCCGGACTGACTCACGTAATCTGCAAGAGCCACCAGGTAGAACGGCGTAGTGTCCGCGTGCAGAAACGCGTACGGGTAGGCTCCGAACCAGTCCAGGTACCTGAGAAATTTCGTGGGGAATCTTACCGTCCTTGCGCTGGTAGCGTTGCAGGAAAGCCAAGGCCTGCCGCACAGCCTGCCAGTGGCCGAGACCTGTGAGGCTGAAGCTGTTAATGCAAGCGTCGCCTCCGAAAAACCAGCCGAAACCCGGTCGCCCACCTGTTCCGGAAGCGCCCCAACCGGCCACGAGCCCCGTGCCCAGGTCCGGGTTGGTAACCAGCAGGTTGTCGAGGGAGACCTTGGCCCACTCGATGGCATGGTTCAGAGCGGTGTCTGGAGTCTCCAGATGGAGCGTTGTGTCCAGCAAAGCCTCGAGCTGAGCGTGGCGCCGTCGCAGGCAGCCAACGGGATCTTTTGCCAGCCTCTGGTAGGTCGCTTTGACGACTTCAAACCGCCCCTTTCCGCCTGCCAGAACGATCGGAAACCAGCGCGAACTGCCTCTGGATCGTCGATGGTCAGTTCGAATTCGTGAGGTGCGTCAGAAAGTCTGTGAGCCGGTGTGTTGGAAATTCGGTGTGCTCCCGGCGCACCCACGAGCGCATGATTCTGCCCGGTTGGTTCGGAGATGACGTAAGCGTGCAGGTCGCGGTTCCACCAGGCGTACTGCCCGCCGAGTCCGGCCGGCCACATCGGCTGCAAGACGGGCTGGAAAGCGCAAACGATTGACAAGGGTTGGAGCGCGTCTACGTTCACCAGGATCAAACCACCAGCTTCGTTCGTTGGGACCACGAACATCAGCCTGGCCGTAAAGAGCGGGTGAACACAAGTGAGCGTTGTTGCTGCGGGCGTAACTTCCACTGTGCGAACGAGCTGTTCTGCGGGGATTGGAACGGTAGCGTCCGGCAGGAGGAACGAGAACCGAAACGCTCTCACCAGCTTGAGCGGAAACGCCCAGGCTTCGAAGGATCCGTCCTCGCGCCCGAGAAAGGCAAACTTGCGCCCGATTTTGTCAAAGGGCACGCTGGGTTGAGCGGTTCGTCGCAGCACCAGGCCGCTTTTCTGAAGCTGCGGCAACACAAAGCCGGGGGAAACGTCGCCAGCCCCGCACGTGAAAGGGACCAGAATCCACGCCACAACTGCGAACTCGCGCCAAAGCTTCATGGCTTCTCTCCGGGCTCAAGATTGACGTTCGGGTGAGGTGCCCCCTTCGGTAGAGAAAAACCAAATTGCGATTCCTTGCTCGCCAGACATTCAAACCTACGGAAGTTGCCCGAGGATGTCAAGCGAGAACGGCCGGGATTCGCTTTTTTGTTTGCGGCTTTGCTCGGTGTGCTCTGAGCCGATTAGCTGCAGTCCGATTCCCAAAGCTCGCCCCCTGAGTGGCGCCCGTTGGTTTCTGCGATTAAGACGGGATTTCTCCTTGCGCTGCTACCGGAGGAAACCGTACTTTTCGACAGATCCGTTTGATCGTCCCTGCTTGTCGTTCTACCTGATTGTCCCCTCGTGTGGTCTGTCAGCGCAGAATCTTCTGCCACGGGCCCAGTTCCCCCAAGAGTCGGAGGGTCGCCATGAAAATCACCCGCCACACTTTCCTGGTTCTTACACTGGGTGTCTTGTTCGGCGGGCATGCGTTTGCTCAATCCGGTCCGACTGAACGGGCTCGGACGAACGCCCGTACCGTTGCGCAGATCTTGCAAAAGTGCCGCCGCGCTACAGACACCTGGCTGGCGGTCCGTGATCCCCAAACGAACCTTCTACCCGTACATCTGGCTGGTACGCCCTGGGTTTCCAACCCGAAGGTGAATCTGTACCGTGTCCGCGACAGCGCAGCAGACCTGTACCCGTTCCTGTTGCTTTCGGATTGGTTCACCCAGCGAGACCGCTTTCGCAGTCTGATGTTCGACATTCTGCAGTCGGATGTGCTGCTGACCACGGACTCGCTTGGTTTCCCTCACGACGCTGATCTGCGACCATTTCGCGTCCGCCCGATGGATCTCGCGTCGAGGATTTTCGGTGCCTCCGAGTACGCGAAAGATGGTCTCACACCTGTTGTAGAGCTTCTTGGGCGCACGCCGTGGTTCGACCGGATGGTCCAACTCGTGGACGCAATCCTGGAGCACGCGCCGGTGCAAAGTCGGTTCGGGACACTGCCGTCCGGTTTGGCGGAAGTCAACGGCGAGATGTTGCAAACGCTTGTTCGGCTGTACACGATGACCGGTGAGACTCGCTACCTGAAAGCGGCAGAGCGAATTGGCGATGCCTACGTGTTTGAGGTAATGCCGCTCAACAACGGTCTCCCGTCCCACCGCTGGGATTTTCAGGCGCACACCGGTGTAGACTA
>JAADFT010000177.1 GCA_013152765.1 Calditrichota bacterium
CGGTGACTCAAGAATCCACGGAACCCCCCTTCTGTCAATCCCAATTTGGTCTTGATGTCTTCTCAGAGTAATTCGGCCGCTCGCCATCTTCCATACCGAGTGTAACGGCTTTTTGCCTACGTAGTTTGACCGCTTGACGAGACCTAACTGCCGAACAGCGCGGCCCAGATATCTTCTCTCAAGTCAGTCCAAGATCACGCCCTTGCACGATGCGCTCACCGAGCCAAACCAAAATTGCCCCCCTGACCTCGTCCGGACTACGTTGGACCAACCGTCCATGCCGAACATAACGGGGGGTTGTATCCAATCAAAGCGCGCCTTCCGACCGATTCCGTTCGTTGCCGTTATACTCTGGCAATGTCTTCCCCGCATGACTATGCTCCGCATTTTCGGCAAGCCTCATCCGGCACAGCTTGCGTGGGCAAACTCCCGTCTTAGAAACCCGCGTCGTCGTGTTTACCCACCGTAGAAACGCGGCCCCCAAAACCTGGATGGGCACTCATGTCACACTTTCCTCAAACCACTTGTCTTCGCGTTCCCTGCACATCAAAGCCGACGCGATGTTCTCGAGCACCGCAATCCCCTCAGAGTAGTTTCCCACCACGTCCTACCCCCCCTGGCAACTTCCGGCAAAACTTGCCCCTTGACAAATCTCGCGAAATTGCTTATAATCAACCGTCACATTGGGGGATTAGCAGCCAGCGTGGCTGCACTGTCTCATCATGGCCTCACAACGCAGTACCATCACCGACGAGAAGTCCTTTCGTCTGCTAAGAATGGGCAGGAATGGACGAGGGAAGTGAACTGGCGGAGAGGGTTTACAACGTGGAGAAAGGAGGTGATGGTCCCACTACGCGCTTACTGTTGCACACCTTCCTGGGGGCACGTTCCGGTCCGGAGGGCCGACACGGGAAGTTTCCAGTTTCAACAAGCCTCACGAATTCCCAACCTGAACAATCACCAACATGAAAGGAGGTGGTCGCTGCAACGAGGACCAATTCGCCCTTGTTTGTCCCCGTAGTGAAGTGGCATGTGAACCAAAGCTAGAGAGGTTGAAATGAAGAGGAAACTCTTGGTCGGCTTGGTTTTCAGCAGCTTCTTGTTTGCCAGCTTGGCCGTTGCTGCTGTCAGCACTCAGAAGGCAGCGCCGGTCAACAAAGCAAAGCAGGAACTCTCGAAAATCAAGCGCACGACTCTCCCCCGTAGCAGCATCTTCTCCGACACAAAAGCCACTCAAAACCCCGTCATTTGGTCCGACGATTTCGAAGGCTCGCAAGCAAACTGGGTTACCGATGCAAGCTGGAACCATGTGGACACGCCAAATGGACGTGCATTCCAGGATTCCAGCGCATGGGAATTGACCGAGGAAAACGCAAACAGCCCAACGCACAGCTGGCATGCCAAACTCGGGCTGGATGAAGAGCTCGATTTCGTGATTTCCCCAGTCATTTACCTGCCGACGGAAGTCGAGGTGGAAGGCATCACGAGCCCGCTGAAAGGCCTGAAGCTCGGTTACATGCTCGACGTGGACACGCCCGAAGGCAACAACAGCTGGGCGCATCTGGTCGGCTCGGCCGAGTGCTGGTGGCATTTCACCAGCGACAACCCCGGTGCGGGCAACAGCTCCTGGTACATGGAACCTGTGGACATTCCGCACTGGCGGCAGTGGCTGACCACTCCTGAGATCGACCTCACGGGCTCCGGCTCCACGGTCACGTTGAGCTTCATGCACAAGTACGATTCCGAGCCCGAGTTCGACTACTACAGCGTGGACGTTTCCACTGACAACTTCGTCAGCTACACCAACCTGGCCTTCTACGACGGCAGCAATCCGCAGTTGGACTGGACCAACGTCACGCTGGATCTGTCTGCCTGGGCCGGCCAGAAAATCAAGATCCGCTTCAGCAGCAAGGGCGACTACGGTACGGCCCAAGGCTTCTGGGCGATCGACGAGATTAAGGTGAGCGACGGCACCACTGACTTTTTCTACGATGACGGTGGTGAAGACGGCACCTCGTCCATGGTGAAAGCCGGCTTCGTGCCCGGAAGCAACTTCGCCGCTTTCACGGCGGATGGCGCTTCGCAGCCGAATCCGAACTGGCAGGAAGTGACCGTGGACGTTCCGGGCGTCGGCGCTGGCATGGCCATCGAGCCTGGCGACAGCGTGCGCATCGCCATCCAGTGGATCTCCGACGGCACCGCCACCACTGGCCGCGGCCTCTACATCGACGACGTGAACCTGTACGCCGTCGGCACCCTGCCCTACGACGTCGCTGTTGTGGGTGTGAAGGACTTCTACGAAGAAGCAATTGTCGGCCACACCGTGGCCCCAGTCGTGCTCATTCAGAACATCGGTTTGCAGAGCATCACCGGAACGATCCGCTGGGTCGGCGACATCTACAAGATCGAGGGTGGGGACACGATCAAAGTGTGGCCGGCCATGTTCGGTAGCGTGAACGTGACCGACTTCGCCCGCGATTCCGTGCTGGCCATTCCGGTGAATCCAAATCGCGCCTGGCCGGTCGAAGAACCCGGCACTTACCTGCTCATGGGTAAAGTTAGCCCGCCGACCGATGGCGACCTCACCAACAATGGCATCGACATGGTCGTTCCCGTGTTTGGTCCGCCGCTCGAAGAGGTGCTGTGGCGCTGCGATTTCGAGCCGCGCGCTGGCCAGACCTCGCTGGAAGACTTCGGCTTCACCGTTGTCAACGGCGGCGGCAACGACATGACCGGCCTGAACAACAACAAGTGGGAGTACCTGCCCTTTGTCTTCGGCGACGGTTCCGCCCTGATCTCCTGGGCGTGGGGCGATGTCGACCTCGGTCCCGACGTGACGGCTCCGTTCGACAGCTCCGAGGTACTGGACGAGTACCTGATCACTCCGCCGATCGACATTTCCAAGCTCGAGCGTGAAGCTACCCTGTACATGCAGTACTGGGTGTACTTCCGTCCGTCGCATCCGGCTGTCGGACCTCCTTTTGGCGTCCAGTGGAGTGACTTCGACGTCGACTGGTCCATCGACGGCGGCCAGACCTGGCACCGTGCCTTCCATTGGGAAGACCACGATTCCACAACGTCGTCGTTGACCCGTCTGCCGCACTGGTACTACGGACCGGACGATCCGCGTTCGCCGCTGAACTGGCTGACTCACCTGAACGTCGACCTGACCCCCGCCGTTCGGATGGGCGGAGAAAACATCCAGATCCGCTTCCACCTGTGGTCGGAGAACTCCTACTTCATCGGCTGCGATGTGGACAACATCGTGGTGTACTCCGGCCTGGGCCATCCGATGATCAAGATGGTCGAAGACATTCCGAACGACAACGGCAAGCAGGTGGCGGTGTGCTGGCGGTCTTCGTTCAGCGAGCTCCAGACCATCTGGACCAAGAACATGGCTGGCGAGTTCGAACAGCACATCATTACCCACTACAACGTGTGGCGTAATTCGGTGCCCGGCAGTGTCTCGCCGACCAACGCCATCAAGGTTCCCGACATGAAGACCATGCTGGCTTCGGCCAGGGAACCCGGGCAGCAGTTCATCCTCGACGGGACCGTCTGGGAGTTCATCATGCAGGTACCGGCGCACCACGATCCGGGTTACTGCGTGGCGGCCCCGACCCTGTGGGATGGCGTACCCGCTGCCTTCATGGTGTCGGCTCACACCTCGGATCCGATGATCTTCGTGAATTCGAACATCGTCGAAGGTACGTCCGAAGACAACCTGGCACCGCACGCGCCCATGTCCGTGATGGCCGCTCAGCAGGACTTCACGGTCCAGCTCGCCTGGGAACCGAGCGTGGACGAGGAAGACGGTGCTCAGGATGTCCAGTACTACAGCATCTACCGCCGCACGGAGAATGGCTCCTACGGCGAACCGATCGCCAAAGTTGCTGAGCACGAGTTCGTGGACACTTCGGTCGACACCGGCGTGGTTTACTACTACGCGGTGACCGCCACGGACTTTGCTGGCAACGAGAGCGAAATGTCGCCCGAGACGAGCCTGCTGGTTTCGTCGGTGGCGGAGGCCAAGGGCAGCATTCCGACCCAGTTCTCGCTGGGCCAGAACTACCCGAACCCGTTCAACCCGACCACGACGATCAGCTACGCGTTGCCGAAAGCGGCACACGTTACGCTGGCCGTTTACAACGCCGCGGGTCAGAAGGTGGCCACGCTGGTCGACAGCGACATGCCTGCCGGTCAGTACACCGCCACGTGGGATGCCCGCGACATGGCCTCGGGCGTGTACTTCTACAAGATCCAGGCTGGACAGTACAGCGCCACTCGCAAGATGGTGCTGATGCGGTAGTTCAGCCGAACAGGTTGCAACAAAAAGGGGATCCTCGTTTGAGGATCCCCTTTTCTTTTACGGGGAATTCTGCCTGCAGTGCGCCTTGCAGTGCTTCCCCCAGCTCGACTGCAGCAAAAACTGCGGTTAAGCCTGGCGGATGCAGCGCAAAGCGCCGCGCAGCGACTCGATGGTGCTTTGCTCCCAGGTCGGTGTGTGGTAATGGGTCTCGATCGACAGGGCCCCCAGGTAGCGGTCCTTGATCAGAGCACGGAACTGCCCCACGTAGCCAATCACCCCGTCGCCGACAGCGACCCAGTGTTTCCGCTTTGTCTTGGGGTCGATTCGCACGTCCTTGAGGTGAATGTGCTGAATGCGACCTTTTGGAATCTTCTCGTACCCTTCTTTCCAGGTGTGCTCACCCGCCATGAAGGCATTCCCCGGATCCCAAAGTATGCCAGCGAAAGGTGTGTCAAAATTGGAAATGAATTCTCCGGCTTCCGCACCCGTGGCCACGTTGGTTGAGTACTCGTTCTCCACCACGATGGCCACACCTCGTCTCTCGGCGTAAGCAACGGCCTTCTTCAGCATGTTCACGATTTCCGGCATCAGCTTTTTTCGCTCTCCGTCCGCGACTCGCCAAAAGGCAAAAGCCCGGATGTGGGGAACGTTGAAGTAGTGTGCCGCATCGACCGCTCTCTCCAGCACCTCCCACTGGTCCAGCTCCGCCGGATGCGCAGAGCCCTCTCTCATGATTGGCGCGGAGCCGGGAAACGTCGATTTGAACGTGGGCGAGGCAATGTTCGAGACCATCACACCGTACCGGCCCAGCAAGTCCCGCAGCTCACGCCTTTCGTAGCTGTCCAGGAAAATCACGTGCTTACCCCAGACCCCTCTTAACTCCACCCAGTTCAGGTCGAACTGTTTCATGAGCGCAATGGCCCGCTCGGGATCCTGACTCACTTCGTCCGAAATGACACCGAGCCGCAAGCGAGTCCTCGGCGCACCCAGGAGCTGCAGCGGATGCAACGCAGCGCCCAGACCCAGGGCTGCACTCGCTTTCAGAAAAGCTCTCCGATCCATTCCAAACCTCCTGCCGGTTCAAGCGCTAAACAGTAACCTCGTGGCTGGCGACGGAACGCCGCACGGTTCTGACCAAATTTCAGATGGGAGCAACGCGATTTACGATTTCCCTCAGTTGCGCTGCAATTTTGGGGATGGCAACCCTGGGCTCCTCTTTCGCCTCGTACTCGATGTGCAGGTAGCCTCTGTAACCATTCTGGGCAAAGATCTTGATGATTTTCTCCAG
>JAADFT010000178.1 GCA_013152765.1 Calditrichota bacterium
TTCCGCGTTGACGTGAAAACCACGGCTCAACTGGGCACGATCACGGTGGACGGTTACGTGAGCGGCACTTCCGGCGGCTCCTCGGTCAGCGACAATTCTGCCACCACAACTCACCAGTGGCAGGTTTTGAAACCTGCAACACTGCTGGTCTCGGCTGTAGCAGTGGCGAAGGACACGGTTTACCAGGGCGACACAGGAATCGCGGCAACGCTGACGATCGACAACGACTACGGCTCCTCGCAGACGAGCACGGCCGTGATCGACAGCATCGACCTGTACTTCGTGGGCCAGGCAGGGGACCAGACTGCCGACTACGTGCGCTTCACTGACCCGGCTAACCCGACCACAATCGCCGGGGGCCAGCGTGCCACCTTCAACATGACTTTCAACGTGGTTCCTGCGGCGCAGACAGGCGACGTGAAGGTGTACGGCAAGGTGTGGGGCCACGACATCAACTCCGAAGCCACCACTTCGAACACCAGCAGCACGTACGACCAGATGGTCGTGAAGGAAAAGGCGTCGCTGTCCATCGTGAGTGTCACCACGTCGCAGAGCAAGGTAACGAGGGGCCAGACGAAGCTGTGGGAAGTGTACGTGGTGGTCAAGAACACGAGCGAATCGGCGGCGCACATCGACTTCAGCACCGACCAGACCTACATTCGTTTTCGCAAGGGCGGCTCGGACCTGACCAGCGAGTACTCGATTTCGACGCCGACTGCTCTGGCCAGCGGCGGTAACGTGGTCGCTGCCGGCGGCGGTCAGGACACGTTGGTGTACAAGATCAACCGGACGGGCACGACCACCGGCGAGATCACGATTTTCGCCCGTGTGGCGGCCACGGAAGGGATTTACACCGACTCGGAGATTTCCGGCCGTTACGGCGGAGTGTCCGTGCAAACGCCGCCGAACCTGGTGATCAACAGCGTGACGCCGAGCCAGCAAACCGTGACGGCGAATCAGGACAAGGCGTGGCAGGTGAAAGTGGCGGTGACCAACAGCGGCGAGGCCGATTTCGACGCTGTTTTCGACTCCACCTGGATTAGCTTCAGCACGGGCAACGACTTCACGATTCAGAAGCCAACTGCCTGGATGCTGAGTGGTTCGGCCAGGCTTGCGGCCGGCGCGACGGACACGCTGGTCTTCACCGTCACGAAGACGGGCCTGTTCACGGGAGTGGCGACGATCGACGCGCGCGTGAAGGGGCGCGACGTGAACTCGGACGACTGGGTGTCGAAGCAGACTGACCCGACCAACGCCGGCCAGGTCACCGTACAAAGCCCGGCTGACATTCGAATTGTGGCAGTGGAGGCCTCGGACACCACGCTCACTCGCGACACGTCGACCAACTGGACCGTGACAGTACGGGTGCAGAACCTGGGCGAAAGCAGCGTGACCGCTGACCTCGTTGCCCAGGCCTACACGTACATTCGCTTTTACACGGTGAATGGCAACACCGAGCAGCTCGACTACGTCGTCCAGTGGCCAACAGCCTTCGAAAATTCCGGCACCACACTGCTGGAAGGGAACAGCACGGACGAGCTTGTTTACACGGTGACGCGAACGGGCAACACGCTGGGATCGATTCGGATCCGTGCGGGGGTGAGGACGAAGGAGAACAACAGCGACCGCGTGATCGACACAACGGCTCCGGATTCGGTGACGGATTTGATCCTGGTGCAGGCGCCCTCGAACATCAGCTACGTGGCGGGCTCGCTGTCGCCGAAGGAGGTGAACCGCGGCAGCAACGCCCGGTTCAACGTGCGCGTGCACAACGGTGGTGGAGCTACCGTTGTGCTGGACGCCAACAGCACGCGTTTCCACTTCTCCGACGGCGTGCATTCCTTCGACGCACTGCTGGATTCAACCCAGGTAGTGAGCGTTTCGCCTGGCGACACGACCCTGACTTTCCGGTCGCAACCCGTCCCGGCCAACATGGCGCTTGGTACGTGGGCGGCGACGGTGACGCTGGTGGGCGACGAGAACGGCAACGCCTACACCAAGACGCTGACGTTGAGCGACTCGGTGACCGTGAGCGAGGCCGCGGACCTGGCCATCGAGTACACGCGAGCTTCCCAGCCGACCGTGACGGCCGGGCAAACTCGCCCCTGGCAAATCGTGATGGTGGTGACGAACAACGGCGGCTCGCCGGTGTCGCTGGACAGCTCGCGCATCCGGCTTTTCTACCTGAGCACGGACGTGACGTCGAAACTGGTGTTCACCACGCCGACGGTTTTCGCCGGAAGTGGTACGAAGCAGCTCGACGGGGGGAAGACGGATTCGCTCGTCTACAACGTGAGCGAAGTGAAGAGCGACATGCCGATCGGGAGCATCCGAATTCAGGGATCGGTCTACGTTACGGACGTGAACGATCCCACCCGGCACCTGTCGCAGAACACGGACGGCAACTCCGGCTACTTCATCGTTCAGGAACCGGCTACGCTGTCGGTGGTCCGGGTGCGGCCGTGGCAGCCGAGCGTGACCCTTGGTCAGAGCGAAGACTGGAAAGTGACCGTTGTGATTCGCAACGGCGGCGGCAGCGCGGTGACGGTGGACTCTTCGGTGATCAACACCTACCTGTCGTTTGAGTTCGGCACCGGCTGGCAGGTGTTGCCGCCAAGCCGTCTGAGCAACGGGTCGTGGGTGCTGGAGCCCGAGACCACGGACAGCTTGGTGTTCACGGTGGACCAGACGGACGCCAGTCGGACCGGCGTTTGCCACATCGACGCGCGGGTTCAGGCGACGGAGAACAACAGCGGTCGCGTGCTGACGGCCAACTCCACGACGGATACGCGCGGTCAGGTGACCGTGGAGACGCCAGCTCAGGTGAAGATCGACACGTTTCTGGTGTCCACGGCCACGGCACCCAACGCGCCTTACGTGGACACGGAGCAGCCTTTCACCCTGCGAGTGCGGGTCGTGAACCTGGGACAGGACGAAGCCGACAGCGTGCAGGTTCGCCTGCGCTCCGTAGAAGGCTACTCGACGATTGCGTCGACTCTTGACCTCGGTACGGTGGACGGCGGCAGCGCCGTGTGGGGCGAAGTGCAGGGTAAAACGGGCGTGGTGCCAGACGTGGCAGAGACCTTCACTGTGGCCCTCAGCAAAGCGGTGGCCCGGAACACGGGTAACCCCGCGGCGGTGGTGGCGTCGGATGACCCTGGCGACACGACCTACGTGCTGCACATTCAGAAGCCGGCTTACCTGGCCATCGACTCCGTGTGGACGGACAAGGACACGGTTCTGGCCAAGCAGACCTCGCCTTACTGGCACGTGTACGTGGCGGTTCGCGACACGGGCAGCGCCCCGGTGGTGGTGGCCAATCCAACAGCCGACGACCTGGAGTTCCGGATTCACGGTGAGACGCAGACGGGTTACGTGGTTGTGCCGCAGTCCCTTTCGGAGAGCGCGAGGACGCTGGATCCGTCCGGTGCGCACAACAGCGTGACGCTGACGTACGAGATTCGACAGACCGGACCAACGGGCGGTCTGGCGGGCATTTTCGCCACGGTTACGGGTACGGATGTGAACTACCCGGACCGGCAACCGGCCCCGAGCGCGACGAACAACGGGCAGGTTTTTGTGGCCAGTCTGGCGTCGGTTCAGATCACGCGTACGGAGCCGGTGGCTTACCGGAAGGACGCGCAGGGGCGGGCTGTCGTGAACACCGGGCAGACATTTGCAGTGGACGTGGACGTTGAGAACAAGGGCGGCGAGGACCTGCTGAACGTGGTGATCCGACTGGTGACGGACGGTGGCTCGACCGTGAGCGGCAACCAGACGATCGACACGCTTGCTGTGGGTCACGCCGAAACGGTTCGTTTCTCGGTGACGGCCTCCGACGTGGAGAACCTGGCTGGTGAGACGTTCACCGCCCAGATCGTCTCGGCGACGGGTCGCGAGAGTGGCCTGCAGGCGCAGGTTCTGCCCGCAGACGACGACGTGGCCGTGGCGGTGATCCAGCAGCCTGCACGAATTCGAATTCAGTCTGTAACCAACGTGGCGCCGAACGCTCCCTTTGTCGACACGGGCCAGAGCTTCCCGGTCAGGGTGGTCGTGTACAACCTGGGCACGGAGCCCGCCGAGTCGGTGAATCTGGCTCTGCGCGGTCACCCGGACAGCCTGCTTGCCCAGGCGGTCTACACCCTGCTCCTGCCCACGGCCGTCGCCGGTCACGACAGTGTGGAAGGGTTGATGACGGTGGCGGCGTCGACAGTGCGTGACACGGTTGGCATGACCGTGTCGGTGGCGAGCGCGGTGGGAGCGAACACGGGCCAGCCGGCTACGGTTGAGCCGCCACTTTCGGATTCCACGTTTGCGATTGTCCAGCAGCCCGCCGGACCCGCCGTACTGGCCGTGGTGGCGGATCCGGACACAGTGATCGCTGAGAGTCGGGAAGAGTGGCACATCAAGGTGGCGGTTTCCGACACGGGCGAGGCGGACGTGACGTTTACACCCACTGCGGCCGACGTGAAGTTCGTGGTCGGCGGTGTGGACGAGACGCAAAATTACACGGTGATCCCGCCAACGCGGTTGAAGGGACGACCGGGGCTGCTGCTTCCGGCCGGGCAGACGGACACCCTGGTTTACCGCGTGACGGAAACGGGTCCGCGCGGTGGAGCGGGTCAGATCCCGGTCCAGATTCGCGGGTACGACCGCAACCTGGGCTCGCAACTTGGACAGGTTGTGGCCATCGGCGTCGGCCACGTGTTTGTGGAGACCAACGCGGTGGTGCGCGTCAAACGCACCGAGGTACGTGCGCCGAACATTTCCGCCCAGGGCTGGGGCATCGTGGACATGGGGCAGACGTTCCAGGTGAAGGTGACTGTGGAGGAGCGGCAGGGCCGTGAAGGCGTGGACTCGGTGAAAGTGCGGCTCGTTTCGCTGGCGGGGTTGTCGACGGTGCTCGACAGCATCCGCACGATCCCGTTCCTGCAAGCTGGCGGTTCTGCTTCGACGATTTTCAACGTCCGCGCGGCGAACCAGGAGGTGCTGCAGGGCGAGGTCTTCCAGGCGTCAATTGTGGCGGCCACGGCGCACGAGAGCCAGATCCCGGCATCCATCGAGCCCCCGGCCGACCCGATCAACGCGCGTGCGACGGTTCGAATTGAGAAGCCGGCCAACCTGACGGTGAATTCCTCGATCTACGGCGGCAGATCCGCTGTGTCGGTCGGTTCCGAGTTCGACCTGCAGGTGATTCTCGCGAACCTGGGCACCGCTGAGGTGGACACGAACGGCCGGGTGATGGTCGTTCCGCCGACGGGCTACAAGATCGGCGACGGAAGCGGGAACTTTTCCGAGGGCAGCCGGATCTTTCCGATCCACGCTGGTGAGCCGCTGCTGGTGAAGATGCAGGCGCCCGACACAGCAAGCGTGGCCGACAGCATTCTGGTTGCTCTGGCCGTGGTGCCGAAAGACCGCAACACGCAGTTGCCAGCCAAGGTGAGTGTGGATTCGTCCTGGACCGTCGTGTCGACCGTGGTGCCGTTCATGAAGGTGGAAGAAGCGGCCATCACAGCGCCGGACGGTGCGCGCGACGGCGTGGTGTCGACGGGCCAGGGCTTCCACGTACGCGCTGTTGTGAAGTCTTCGCCAGATCTGGCCGAGAGGAAGGTGGCCATTCGCCTGCCCGAGGGCCGGAACTACCTGGTGTTTGGCGCGGACACACTTCGTTCGGTGACGCGCGACTCGGTTTTGGTGCAGTGGTACGTGCAGGCGCCGCCGACGGCGGACCAGGTGCAGCAGGTCATCTTGATCCACGCGCAGGGCGTGGACGGCACGGGCACCTACCGGACTGACACGGACACCATTGCGGTTCGAACAGTCCGACGGGCCAGTCTGGAGCTGTCGGTCAGCATCGTGTCGCCACCGGGCGCGACAGACGGCACGCTGACGCAGGGTCAGCCGTTCCAGCTTCAGGCCAAGGTCACGAACAAAGGCGAGGCAGCCGCTGTCGACACCATGAGCCTGCGTCTGGATCTGGGCAACACCGGTGTGGTGCTGGACGAAAGCGAGACGGACACGGTGAAGGTGGTGGAAATGTCCGGGTCGGTGACGACTGTCTCGTGGCGTTTGCGCGCACCGGCGGAGCCTCACGATCCGGACGTGCTGACGGTGAGCTTTGAACGGCGGCCCAAAGACGAGAACACCGGCGGCGTCGCGGAGGTGGCAAACCTCAGCCAGGATTTGACCGTGTCGACCGTGCCGGGCGGCTACGTGCGCGTGGACAGCATTTACATCGCGGCGCCCGAAGGGGCACGCGACAGCGTGCTTTCGACCGAACAGGAGTTTGTGGTCACGGCCCGGTTCTCAGCGGAGCGCGTGTCGCCGTTGCTGGATGCCACCATTTCGTTCAGCTCCTCGGAGTTTTACACGGAAAGCAGTGTGCGCAAGGTTACTGCGGGTCAGGGTGTGAATGTGTCGTGGCGGGTGCGGGCGCCTTCGAAAGCCAACGTGGCGCCCGACTCGATCTGGGTGACTTTGGTAGCGCACGACGCGAACAACGACACGCTGGTGATTCGCCAGCAGTCGCCGCCGCTGCCAGTCTGGGTGCAGGAACGCGCCGACCTCTCCGTGGACGGCAGCATCACTGCACCACCGGGCGGTACGGACGGCGTGCTTTCCACCGGGCAGACCTTTGTGGTTTCCGCCAAGATCGTGAATCGCGGCCAGGCTGGCTGGGTGCCGACCGACAGTTTTCGCGTACGGATCATTTTGCCAGCCAGCGGCGGGTACACTCTGGCCGAAGGGGAACCCCAGGAGAAGAGCTCGGTAAGCGGAATGATCTCGTGGACTGTGCAGGCGCCGGACCAGCCGACGGGTGCGGAGTCGATTGGCCTGCAGCTGAAAGACGTGCCACGGGATGAGAACTCCGGCAAGCGGGCCAAGGTGAGCCAGGAGCGGGATGAGATCTCGGTGATCACGCAGGAAAAGGCCAAGCTGGTGTTGCACGCGGCCATCACGGAGCCGAAGGGTGCACGCGGCGGAACCGTGTGGACGGGGCAAGTGTTCACGGTCACCACTTCGATCGAGAACCTCGGCGAAGCGGGCTGGACGGGTCCCGACAGTTTCCGGATGAAAATCTCCGTTCCCGAGGCGTTCACGTTGCTGGACGACTCGGTGCAGACGAGCCTCTCCGGCGTGGTTTCGTGGCGTGTGAAGGCGCCGCAGCAGAGCGGCCAGCGCTACACGATTGTGGTCAAGATGCTCGATCGGCCGCTTGACGAAAACGCCAACACCAAGGCCGTAGTGGTGGGCGACCTGGCTCAGGTGCCCGTCACGGTCCAGGCGAAAATGCTGATTGTTGGCGCTTACGACGTCAGTACGAACAACACAGTGGCCAGGGGCGAAACGGGCGTACCCGTGCTTGGCCTGCGGCTCGAGAACCGCGGCGAGGAGGGGCGTGACCTGATCCTGCTGCAGGGGCTGAAGCTGCGTTTTCTGGATCGCAGCGGGAAAGATTTGCCGCCCAACAAGGTGGCGGCTCGCGTCTGGGCGGCTCCGTACGGAAGCAGCGACATTGTCGTTGGTGAGACCACGTCGATTCCGGCTGAAAATCCGGTGTTCCTGCCGTTCACGGCTGACACCCTGGCTGGCGGGGACGTGGACTCGATCGTGGTCTACGTGGATGTGGCGAAGGGTGCCAAGGTTCGCGATTTCATGGTCAGCCTGGCTTCGGCCTCGGACGTGCAGGCTGTGGACGCGGAGTCGGGCACGCACGTGCTGATCGGCGACGCGGACGGCAGGCCGAGGAGCGACCTGAACATCAATTCGGATTTTGCAGTGCTGGTTGCGGCCGACCTGTCGAGCAGCTTTGGCTGCTACCCGAACCCGTTCGGCTGGGGTAACCGCAGGACAACGACGATCGTCTACTACCTCAGCAAGGCAACGACGGTGGACCTGGCCGTGTACACGATCATGGGCGAGCTCGTGTGGCAGAGGCACTTCAAGCCCACGGATCCGCAGGGTCAGGCCGGCATGCACGACGGCGATGTCGTTTGGGATGGCCGCAACGGCGCGGGCATGCCGGTGCTGAACGGCGTGTACGTCGTCCGGATTGCCACTGGTACAGGCCAGTCGGCCATCACCAAGGTGGCGGTAGCGCGGTAAGACTTGTGTGTGGGCCGCAAGCCCACGAAGCCGCCGTTTCTGCAGGCTTACATGTGGCCCGAAAAGCAAAGCATTGAGGCAACCTACTGGTTGATGGAGGTTTGACGCGATGCCGAGAATCCACAAGGCATCTCTGGTTCTGGCTGTTTTGGTGTTCACGGCAGCGGGTTGGGCAGGGGCCCAGACGGCTGGAACTCAGGACATTTTCCACGTCGGGGTGGGCGCGCGCGCCCTCGGGATGGGCAATGCGTACGTGGCCATGCCCCAGGATCCCACGGCCATTTACTGGAACCCGGGTGCGCTCGACCTGTTCGAACGCCGGTCGGCGACATTTTTCTACGCGCGCCTGTTTTCCGGCGACACGTACAGTTTCGTCGGCTACGTGCACCCAACCTTAGCGCTGGGTACGTTCGGGTTCGGCTGGGGGCACCTCGGTGTCGGTGGACTCACGGCTCGCGACGAACACAACGTGGCTCAGGGCGATTTCGGTTTCAGCCACGACGAGTTCTACTTTGCCTTTTCCAAGCAGATACCGTACGGGCTCACCGTGGGTGTGACGGCCAAAATGGTTCGGCAGGCTCTGTGGCAGTTCACGGACTCGGGACTCGGGATGGACCTTGGCATTGTCTGGCAACCCAGCTTGCCTGCCGGCACCCTGGATGGCCTGCAGGTCGGCCTGGCGATTCAGAACGCGCTTTCCCCCTCCACGCGTTTGGCCGAGGGGTCGAACTACCTGCCACACGACATCCGAATGGGTGTCGCTGTTCCGGTTGGTCTCGACATGTTGCGCGGTGGCATGCGGATCTACGCCGACATTGAAAAAGGCGACCAACTCGACCCGCAACTTCACCTGGGAACAGAGTACCTCTACCAGAACCGCGCAGCGCTGCGGATTGGTTTTACGGGTGGGGAACTAAACTTTGGGGCTGGTTACCGGCAGGGCGATTTTACTTTAGACTACTCGTACGGGCGGTTCGCATCGGGAGAGATTTCTCCGTCGCACCGGTTTTCGTTGACCGTGGAGCTCGGCAAGACACGCGCTCAGATTGCGAAGGAGATTGAGGAACAGCGCGCTCGCGAGCTGGCCGAGATGGCGCGCCGTCAGGCCGAGTGGGAGCGGCGGGAGACCATCGACAAGAGCCTGCGCCAGGGACGCAAGTTCCTGGAGGAAGGCGACTACTACGCAGCGTACCGCGAGTTTGCTCGAGTTCTTGCCCTTGATCCCGAAAATCCGGAGGCCAAGGCGCTGGCCAGGCAGGCGGACGAAAAGATCAACGAACAGCTGAGGAAAGAGGCGGAAGAGCAGGTTCAGAAAGAAAAGGCCGAGGCCGAGCGCCTGCGTAAGGAACGCTTCGCGAAAGAGCACATGCGCAAAGGCATGGCCTTCATGGAGACCGGCGAGTACCTGCAGGCTTTGAAGGAGTTCCAGACGATCCTCGACCAGCAACCGGACAATGACGTTGCGAAACACTGGATCGAACAGGTACACAAAGAGATCAACAAGCAGATCGAATCGCTGGTCAGACAGGCGGAACAGTTATTGCGGCAGGGTCGGCGGCGCGAGGCTGTGCGCAAGCTCAGAAAGGCGCAGGAGCTGGCCGCAGATCGGCCACAGGTGGTCAAGTTCCTGGAAGGGAAGATCAACTCGATCGAACAGCAGTTCGATTTTGCAACCAGTTACCAGCAGGGCATCACGTACTACTCGCAGAAGAAGTACAAAGCGGCCCTCCAGGCCTTCGAACGGGCACTGAAGCTGCAGCCGAACAACGAGGAAGTGAAGCGCTGGTACCTGGACGCGAAGTCGCGCGCCTTTGCCAAAGACGAGCCGATCGACAAACGAATTAAGGCCAAGTACCTGCAGGGGCTGGACTACTTCACCAGCGGCGACTACGAGAAGGCGTTGCAAGTGTGGGAGGAATGCCTTAAGTTCCAGCCGTACAACAAGAAGATCCTCGATGCCATCGACCAGGCGCGGGAGAAGCTGAGGAAGAAGTGATCCATTGAGTGCTCTGGAAAAGCCCATTCAGGAAGAACTCCGCGTTCCGGCTCACGTCGATTACCTGCGTGAGATTCGGGATTTTGTAAGCCGCGTCGCCAAAAAGCACGGGTTCGACGAAAAAGTAGTCAATTCTCTTCGCTACGCGGTGGAGGAGGCGTGCGCGAATGTCATCAAGCACGCCTACAAGGACACGTACGGCAACATCACGATTCGGGTCCTTGTTTACCGCGATCGGATTACGTTGTCGATTCTCGACCAGGGACGCTACTTCGACCCGCGCCGTGTGAGTGACCCGGATCTTCACGAGTACGTGGCCACGGGCAAGCGAGGGGGGCTCGGGATCTTCATCATCCGGCGACTCGTAGACCAGATCGACTACCGCAAGACTCCGGAAGGCAACGAGTTGCGGCTGACGAAGTTTCGCGGGGAGCAGCAGAAGCGCCGGCTGGGATTGCCTGCCATTCCGGCTGGCATCAAAGTCAAGTACTCGCTCATCGCTTCGGCCATCATCACGGTGATCGTGGCCGTGGCGTACGTGATGAACTACACCAAGATTGACGACGAGATCATCGCGCAGTACGTTAATCGCGGCATGGACATCTGTGTGCCGGTTGCCAACACTGTGGCCACGGCAATCGCGGAGTCCGGCAGCGAGACGGAAGCGCAATTGAATGCTGGAATTGCCGTCAAGAGCGCCCTCAAGGGAAGCGAGCAGTTCGTCCTCAAGGCATTTGTGGTGGATTCGACGGGGCGAATCCTGTTCAGCACCCGCCTGGTGGAAATCGACGAGAAGTACCGGTTACCGCAGCAATTTACCAAAGTCCGCGAGGGGGCCGTTTACTACCGTCTCCCGGATGGCAGCGAAGTGTTTGACATTTCGGTGCCCATCCGGCTCAGTGAGAAAGCCAAGCCAATAGGCACGGCCCACATCTGGATTCCCAAGGAAGAAGCCAACGCGGCCATTCGCTCGGCTCGCCTCAGCCGCCTGCGCTTTTCGCTGATGGTTTTGGTGATTTCGTACGCGGGCGTGTTCCTGCTCGTCTACATCGTGACGACGCCTCTGCGCAAGCTGGCGTACTGGGTCAAAGAGGCTGGCAGGAGCGGCGTAGAGGGCGAAGAACTGGACATCGACGAAAGCTCCGAGATCGGTGAGATTGCCAAGGCCTTCAGCGACATGACGCACAAGCTGAAGGAATCTGAGGCGAGTCTCGCCGAGAAGGAGCAGCTGGACCGGGAAATCCAGGTTGCCCGTGAGATTCAGCGGACGCTGCTGCCATCGAAGTTTCCGGAGATCGAAGGCTACGAGATCGCGGCCTTCTACGAGGCGGCCAAGGAAGTCGGGGGTGACTACTACGATTTCATCGAAGTGGACAAGGATGTGTACGGCGTGGCCGTGGCGGACGTGTCTGGAAAGGGCATCCCGGGCTCGTTAGTGATGACCATGATCCGCACGGCGCTGCGGACCGAAGCTCGCGGTGTTCTGGATGCCGCCGAAGTCCTGAAAAAGGTCAACGATTTCGTGATCCAGGACATGAAGAAGGGGATGTTCGTCACGATTTTCTACGCGATCCTGGACACGCGTCGGCGCCGTCTGAATTACGCCAGCGCAGGCCACAACCCGATGATCCTCTACCGCGGCCGCACGCGCAAGACGTACTACCTGAATCCACGCGGCTTCCCCATTGGCCTCGATTTGCCGGATCCGAGCATGTTCGCCAAGGCGCTCGAGTCGGACACCATCCGCCTGATGGAAGACGACCTCCTGTTGCTGTACACGGATGGCATCACCGAGGCCATGAACCAGAGCCGCGAGCAGTTTGGCGAAGAGCGACTGTTGCAGGTGGTCAGGGAGTACGGTCATCTGCCGGCGGAGACGTTCATCGAAAAGCTGCGGGACGAACTCCACTCGTTCACCGAGGGAAACGCCCAGAACGACGACATCACGCTGGTGGCCATCAAGGAGAAGATGACCCCGGAGAAGGTGGAGTTCAACCGGGCCAAAGAGGCCCACCGGCTGATTCTCAGCGGAAAGAGCATCCGCGAGGCGTGCGAGCTGGCGGGAATTACCACGTACGTCTACTACCGTCGCTACAAGAAGCTGTTTGAAGAAAAGGGGCTCGAGCAGTTCGAGCAGGAGGACGAGAGCACCTCGGTCGAGGCTAAGCACCTGAGCATCGAGGAGCGGGTGAAGATCCTCGACGTGGTGCTGAGGCACCCGGAGTACGGCGCCAAGCGGATCAGCGAGGAGCTGAACACCGAACGTTACGGTTTCACCAAGATCAGCGAGAGCAAGGTTTACGAGGAGCTGGTTCGCAGTCGGCTGAACACGCGTCAGATGCGTGAGGCGTACGCCGCTCGAAACGCACACCGCGAGCGCCCGAAACCGCCTGGAGCGCCACTCCTGACGATGGACGGCCGCCCGATTCTCGAAAAACGCGCCGAAGAGGAGGCCAAACCTGAAGCGCCGTCGGTGTCTGTAATCTCGCCTGAGGCCGAGGAAGAGATTGGTGCTGCAGCGGAAGCGGAGACTCCAGAAGCGGCTGAGGCGAAGGCGGAATCGGGTGCTGCCGCTGAGGGAGAATTCGCGGAGGAATTCTTGTCGGCGCTGCTGGAGGGTGGTGAAATCGAGTCCGAAGAGGGCGAGGAAGTCGAGACCGTCGAGCCCGACACGGGTGCTGGCGGAGATGACACCTCCGCCGGTTTGCCGGTGGCTGATTCTTTCGCCGATCTTCTGGACGAAGAGGAAGTCGAGGAGTCAGAAGACATTGAGGAGCCAGCAGCGCAGGAAGGGCCGATCGATCTTGAATCGCTGGCGGAATCGGCGGAAGAACCGTCGGAGGAGATTGAGGCCGTCAGCGAAGAGGTGGACAGCTTTGCCGACCTCGACCTGATGGAAATTCTGGAGGAGGAAGACAACGGCGGTGAGGAGACGCCAGTCGGGGATGAGGAAGGCGCTCCGTCCCCTGTTTCCGAGGAAATCGCGGAGGAGCCGACGCCGGAGGCCGCGACACCTGTCGCGACTGAGGATGGTTTCGGCGACCTGGACGTGCTGACGAATGTCGACGAGGTTTTGAGACAGCAGTTCGAGGAAGAGAGCTCCGGCAATGGTCACAAGGACGAGGAGGTCGCGGAGTCGGGCGAGGGCATGGTTTCGTTCGTCGACCTGATGAAGTCGATCGAGGAGGAGTTGAGCTACGTCATCGAGCGGCCGAGTTCCACGCCTCCGCCAAGCCCTCCGAAGAAAACGGCTCCTCCGTCCGAAGAAAAGGCGCAGGCAAAGGAAGAAAAGAAGGCCGAGCCTGAACGGAGCAGGAAGCTGTCCCGGGACGAGAAGAAGGAACATCTGATTCGCGGAATCCGGCACTACAGGGCGAAAGAGTACGAGAAAGCCATTGAAGAATTTCTAATTGTCGTCGAAAATTACCCTGAGTACAAAGAGGCGTGGAGTATCCTGGGGAACGCGTACTACCGGGCCGGCCGCTACGATGAAGCCAGTGTGGCTTACGAAAAAGTTAAGCGGCTGGATCCGCTCGACACCGACGCGTACGAGAACATGGGCGTGATCTACGCCAATCAGGGGCGCTACGCTGAAGCGATTGCGGAGTGGCAGCGGGTGCTCAAGATCGACCCTTCGCGGAAGGACATTCTTTACCACATCCAGAAAGCGAAGCGGTTGATGAGCCGGCGCTGAGCTTTTCCTTGACATTTACGGGGGTTAGCACTAAATTCGTGTCGCTTTCGACACTTCACAAACGGCCCTGGTTGGGAGAGAAGGGGACATGGAAGGAATCCAATTGTCGGTAGAGAACAAAGGGCCCCAAACGGACATTTCGGTAATCAAGGTAGGGGGGTACATCGACACCACCACCTCTTCGGAGCTTGAGGAGTCGCTGAAGAGGCTCATCCGGGCTGGCAAGTACAACATCATCATCGACCTGAGCCAGGTGGACTACGTGAGCAGCGCCGGATGGGGCATTTTCATTTCCGAGCTCAAGAACCTGCGCGAAAGAGGCGGCGACCTGAAGCTCGTAGGCATGATTCCCGATGTCTACGAGGTGTTCGAACTGCTGGAGTTTCACTACATCCTCAAGGCGTTTGACACAATTGAGGAAGCGATCGAGGACTTC
Organism: Calditrichota bacterium; assembly: GCA_013152765.1. GTDB lineage: Bacteria > Zhuqueibacterota > Zhuqueibacteria > Oleimicrobiales > Geothermoviventaceae > Geothermovivens. The sequence goes on from JAADFT010000178.1 coordinate 14,233, forward strand.
AGCAAGTCGGGTGTGCACGTGCAGGCAGGGAGCGGTGTGGACGCTCTCTCGGGTGTAACCTCGAGCGGCGAGGCGCCCTCTGCGGTGGTGTCGGATTCATCCACGGCTGAGGTGGCCGAGGCCAGCGGCGATCTGGAAGAAAAGGTAAAGCAAATCGTTCGCGAGCGTCCCGATGCGAGCATCTGGGCGATCAAGAAAGAGCTGAACACGCCGCGATTTGGAAACGTGAAGATTGGCTACTTCGCCCTGCGCAAGCTTTTGAAGAAGCTCGGGCTTGATTCGAAGAAGAAACGGATGGAGTTTTTCGCAAAGAGCTCGGTGAACTAAATTGCGTGACCGTTTGGAATGAAATGAACCCGCCAGAGGGCGGGTTTTTTTGTGCCTCGCGGAGGAAATGGAGTCTGCTTCGTTGGGTCCGCATGGCCGGAGCGAAAACTGCTACGGAGCTTCCCCGCGGCTCAGAAATAAGAGCGCGACAGTCTCTGTTTTTGTTGCTTGAAAAGCGGACGTTGCTTCCTTCTGACGTTGACTTTGAGCGTGATTTTTGCTAACATTGGACGCTGTCGACGGTTGAAAGCAATTCGTAGCACACGATGCTGTGTAAAATCGACCAAATGACTTACGGAGGTGGAAGATGAGCGGTGTGTCCCGGCTTAGTCCTCCCAAGGAGGGCCACAAGATTCGGGTTGTTGACGGCAAACTTTCTGTTCCAGACGATCCCATCATCCCGTTCATCGAGGGCGACGGGACCGGCCCGGACATCTGGCGGGCAGCGAAGATGGTTCTGGATGCCGCTGTAGAGAAGGCCTACAAGGGCCAGAAGAAGATCGCCTGGTACGAAGTCTACGCGGGCGACAAGGCCAAAGAACTTTACGGCGAGGTGTTGCCCGAGGAGACCATGGAGGCCATCCGGGAGTACATCGTGGCCATCAAGGGTCCGCTAACAACACCCGTGGGCGGCGGTTACCGCAGTCTGAACGTCACGATGCGCCAGAAGCTGGATCTGTACGCCTGCGTGCGTCCCGTGAAGTGGTACAAAGGCGTGCCGTCTCCGGTGAAACGGCCGGATCTGCTGAACATCGTTGTTTTCCGTGAGAACACTGAGGACGTGTACGCGGGAATCGAGTGGCCGCAGGGAACGGAGGAGAACAGGAAGCTTCGCGAGTTTCTGGACCAGGAACTCGGCGTGAAGATTCGGGAAGATTCGGGCATCGGCATCAAGCCAATCAGCATTTTCGGCACGAAGCGGCTTGTCCGCAAGGCCATCCAGTACGCCCTGGACCGCGGCCGGAAGAGCGTGACGCTGATGCACAAGGGCAACATCATGAAGTACACCGAGGGTGCTTTCCGCGATTGGGGTTACCAGGTGGCGAAGGAAGAATTCGCCGACGTGACGGTGACCGAAGCGGAGCTCTGGGACAAGTACGACGGCAAGATGCCCGAGGGCAAAATCCTGATCAAGGACAGGATCGCCGACAACATGTTCCAGCAGCTGCTGACGCGGCCGGCCGAGTACGACATCATCGCCACGCCGAACCTGAACGGCGACTACGTGTCGGACGCCGCCGCCGCTCAGGTGGGTGGTTTGGGCATGGCACCAGGGGCCAACATCGGCGACTACGTAGCCCTGTTCGAGGCCACGCACGGCACTGCTCCCAAGTACGCCGGTCTGGACAAGGTGAACCCTGGCTCGTTGATTCTCAGCGGCGTGATGATGCTCCAGTACCTCGGCTGGGAGGAAGCCGCAACGCTGATTGAAGAAGCTTTGAGCGCTACCGTCCAGCAGAAGCGCGTGACGTACGATCTGGCTCGCCAGATGGAAGGCGCGACGGAGATCAAGTGCTCCGAATTTGGCGCCGCCATCGTGGAGAACATGGATCAGTTTGTGTAAATTGGGTTCTTGTACGCAGAAGCAGGAACCGGGGGAAGGGTAGCAACGTGAAATCGGCGCGGTGGGTTCTGCCTGCCACGCCGATTTGTTTTTGAGGAACCCAGTGAGATTCGGTTGATGTTCATCGACTACGCCAAAATCCACGTTCAGGGTGGACACGGCGGAAGCGGCTGTGTGAGCTTCCGGCGGGAGAAGTACGTGCCTAAAGGCGGACCGGACGGTGGAGACGGCGGCGATGGCGGCAACGTGATCGTCGAGGCCGATCCGAATCTTGCCACTCTCCTGGACTACCGCTACCGCAAGCATTTCCGGGCTGGCAGGGGACAGCACGGACAGGGCAGCAACAAGCACGGACGGCGCGGCGAGGATGTGATCATCCGTGTGCCGGTCGGGACAATCGTCCGCGACGCTGACACTGGAGAGGTGCTGGCCGACCTTGTGAAGCCGGGACAGCGCGTTGTGGTAGCGCGTGGCGGCCGAGGGGGTCGCGGGAACGCCCGTTTCGCCACTCCGACGCATCAGACGCCGCGCGAGTGGGAGCCCGGCGAACCCGGCGAGGAACGCACCCTCGTGCTCGAGCTCAAGCTCGTGGCGGACGTCGGAGTCGTAGGGTTGCCGAATGCGGGCAAATCGACCCTCCTTTCCCGGGTCAGCGCGGCGCACCCCAAGATCGCCGATTACCCCTTCACCACGCTGGCGCCGAATCTCGGTGTGGTGAAGCTGGACGACGAACGCCATTTCGTGATGGCGGACATTCCCGGACTCATCGAGGGGGCGCACGAGGGCAAGGGGCTCGGGCACCAGTTCTTGCGACACATTCAGAGGACGCGGGTGCTGCTTTTCTTGCTGGAAGGGCCGCGTGGGCGCTACCAGGAGGATCTGGACACGTTGTTGCACGAGCTGCGCGAGTTCGACCCGCAGTTGGCAGAAAAGCCCCGAGAGGTGGCCATTTCGAAGGCGGATCTCCTTAGCGAAGCCGAACGCCGGGAGGCGGAAGCGCTGGCTCGGCGGTTGGGCTGGCACGTGATTTCGGCTGTGACCGGGGAAGGAGTCAAGGCTCTTCTCGAAGCGCTGTGGCAGAAGCTGGTTGAGCAGCGACAACTGGAAAGAGAGGCCGCAGACGCGGCGCGTGAAAACGGGGGCAACGGAACGGATGGAGGTTGAACCTCTACTGACTCTCGCGTCTGTTCCCGGTCTGGGACCAAGGCGGATTTTGGCGCTTGTGAGCCGATTTGGCGACGCGGCTGCTGTGTTGAAGGCCTCGGTTGCGGAGCTGTGTCGCACCGCCGGGATCGACGTGAAGACGGCCACGAATATCAAGTCGGCTGCGGACGCCGAGTTTGCCCGCGAGCAGCTCCGGCTGGCGAACAAACTCGGCGTTTCTTTTGTCACGTACTGGGACCCGCGGTACCCGAAGCGATTGAAACAGATTTCTGACCCGCCTGTGCTGCTGTACGTGCGGGGTACGTTGCCCGCCGAAGACGAGGCCATGGTCGCCGTGGTGGGTACGCGTGTGCCCAGCGCCTACGGCCGACTTGTGGCGGCCAACTTGTCCCGCGATCTGGCCAGGGAGGGTGTAACTGTGGTGAGCGGCCTGGCCCGTGGGATCGACACCGTTGCGCACAAGGCTGCTCTTGAGGCTGGCGGCAGAACGGTTGCCGTGCTTGGTTCGGGTCTGGACGTGGTGTACCCGGCCGAAAATCGCGCCTTGGCCGCGGAAATTGCCAAAGCTGGGGCGGTGATCAGCGAGTTTCCACTTGGAACGCAGCCGGACGCCACCAATTTCCCGCGGCGCAACCGGATCATTTCGGGAATGTCGGCGGGCACGCTGGTGGTTGAAGCTGGTGAGAAGAGCGGTGCCCTGATCACGGCCCAACTTGCCCTGGAGCAAAATCGCGAAGTTTTCGCTGTGCCGGGCAACGTGACGAGCGAGCGGAGCCGCGGAACAAATCGGTTGATCAAACAGGGTGCCAAGCTCGTGGAGAACGTGCAGGACATTCTGGACGAACTCCGCCCTCAGCTCCGCGGACTGTTAAGAGAAGCGGAGGCGGCGCCGCGCGTGGCCATGTCCGGTTCGGAGAAAACCGTCTACGAGGTGCTCGGCGATGAGCCGAAACACATCGACGACATCGCCACGGAACTCGGGCAGCCTTCGGGACAGGTCCTGGCGACGTTGCTTTCGCTGGAGCTGAAGAACCTGGTGCTGCAGCTTACGGGAAAGTACTTCGTGCGTCGCTGAAGCGACGACCGGAGAACGCAGGGACGAGTTTGGAACATCAGAACACCCCGAATCGCACGAGGGAGGTTGTTTGACCGCGCCTGTGGAAACAAAACGGACTCTCGAAACCGGACCGAACGACAGCAAGCCGCTTGTTACCGTTGCTCGCTGTGAGCAGTACGACAGTGCGCGTGTCAGGGCAGCGGTCCGCCGTTTGCTGGAGCCACTGGGATGGATGGGAGCTTTCGTGCGCGCCGGGGATGTGGTGTTGCTCAAGCCCAACATGCTGTCTGCCAAGGAACCCGACCGCGCCGTGACGACGCACCCGGTGGTGCTGGAGGCCGTTGTCCGCGAAGTACAGGAAGCCGGCGGCGAAGTCTGGATCGGCGACAGCCCCCCGCAGCCGAACAACGTTCGCCACTACTGGAAGGCGACGGGCTTTCAGGAGGTGGCCGAACGCACCGGTGCTCGCTTGGTGTCTTTCGAGACCTCGGGGATGGAGGAGCGAAGGCTGGGAGACTGGACGTACCACCTTGCCCTGCCTGTCCTCGAAGCGGATGTGATCATCAATTTGCCGAAGCTGAAGACGCACAATTTGACTCTTTTGACCGCCGCCGTGAAGAACATGTTCGGCTGCGTGCCGGGTGGCGAAAAGGGTAATTTTCACCGCTGGGCGCCACATCCCGACGACTTTGCGGAGCGCCTGGTGGACGTTTTTGAACTGACAAAGCCCCAACTGACCTTGCTGGATGGCGTGGTTGGCATGCACGGGAACGGGCCGGCCAGTGGCGACCCGGCACCGATGGGCGTTCTGGCCGCCAGTACCAACGCTCCAGCTGTGGACGTTCTCGCGGCACGGGCTCTCGGTCTGGCGGAGGATGAAGTGGCGACGATCACTGCGGCAGCGAAGCGCGGTCTCGGCCCGGCGAAGCTGTCAGAGCTGGAGTTGCAGGTTGTGGATGGCGCTGGACTCAGCCTGCCGCTGGGGAAGTTCAAGCTACCCGGAAACCGCTTGTTGAAAAGGGTTCCTCGTCCGCTTCTTCGTTTCGTTGGCGAACACACCTGGTTGCGACCGGTGGCCAACCACGATCGCTGCACGCAGTGCGGCATTTGCGCCTCGGCCTGCCCCGTAGGCGCGATCGAAATGGATGGCTACCCGAAGTTCGACTACGACACCTGCATCACCTGCTGGTGCTGCAGCGAGAGCTGCCCGTTCGACGCCATTGAGGTCCAGAAAAGCCTTCTCGCGAAGCTTCTGGCGTAACTGCTCCTGGGTCCGGCGGGGTGCCTGCCGGGTGAACTCGGCATCGCTGTGTTTTAGTTCTGCTACGTCAAAATCCGGTTGACCTTTCAGGGACACAGGCTCCCCACGGTGGGAGACCGCTGATCTTCGCGTGAGGGAAGCCTGCTTCAGCAGGCGGATCTTCTTACTAGCCCGGGGATTTGATCTCCGGGCGAAGTCGCCAGTTTTGACTTTGTCTCCCGAATGTAGCGTAGTAGACTTAGTCCGGTCCAGTTCGGCGAGGGGCACAAAAAGCGGGAACAGGGCGTGCTCGGCTTGCGTAGGATTGTCGAGAGGCTCTGCCAGAGGGGAAAGAACAGAAGCCTTTGTGCTTCAACATGTTACAGTGCTGTAGCTGGCTAAAAAAGCCGTTGACTCGCTGGCGAGAAATTCGTATATTGGCCCGGTTTTTCGGAGGGCTCGCCTAACTGGTAGGGCAGCGGTCTTGAAAACCGCCGGGCGAAAGCCTGTGGGGGTTCGAATCCCTCGCCCTCCGCCAGAAAAGGGAGTTCCGAGAAATCTGTCAGACCTGGAGAGGTGCCGGAGCTGGCTGAACGGGGCGGCCTGCTAAGCCGTTGTAGGGACTATTCCCTACCGAGGGTTCGAATCCCTCCCTCTCCGCCAGACGCAGGGAAAACGACGACTGATGAGTTCTTTGGAAAAATCGCCAGTACGGGTACGTTTTGCGCCGAGTCCGACCGGGTACTTGCACATCGGTGGGGCCCGAACGGCCGTCTTCAACTGGCTCTTCGCCCGCAAACACGGCGGCAAGTTTCTGCTGAGAATCGAAGACACCGACGTTGAGCGGTCGGGCGAAGAGATGGTGCAGGCGATCCTGGATGGCCTGACCTGGCTGGGCCTGGACTGGGACGAAGAGCCGGTCTTTCAATCCAGCCGGTTCCCGCTCTACCGGGAGCGTGCTGAGGAGCTGATCCGGAAGGGAGCAGCCTACCGTTGTTACTGCACGCGGGAGGAGATCGAAGAAGAGCGGAAGCGGGCCCAGGCTGAGGGGCGTACCTACAAGTACAGTGGGCGTTGCCGCAATCTGACGCCGGACCAGCGGGAAGCGTTTGAGCGCGAAGGGCGAAAGTCGGTGGTGCGTTTCTGGGTCAAGCCGGGCGTGACGGAATTCCACGATCACGTGCACGGCACGGTTCGCGTGGATCATGAGCAGATCGGCGATTTCGTGATCCTGCGCTCGGACGGGATCCCGACCTACCACCTGGCCGTAGTGGTGGACGACCACGAGATGGGCATCAGCCACATCATTCGCGGCGACGACCACCTCTCGAACACGCCCAAGCACCTGATGCTCTACGAGGCTTTCGGTTGGCCTGCGCCGGAGTTTGCGCACGTGCCGCTCATTCTCGGGCCGGACAAGAAACGGCTCAGCAAGCGCCATGGCGCTACGTCGATCGGTGAGTACGCGGAGCGCGGCTATCTGCCTGAAGCTGTGCTGAATTTCATTGCTCTGCTCGGCTGGTCGCCGGACGACGACCGCGAAATCATGAGCCGGGAAGAGCTGATCGAAGCTTTCGATCTGTCCGGGATTAACAAGGCGTCGGCAGTTTTCGACGAGAAAAAGCTCGAGTGGATGAACGGCGAGTACATTGCCCGGACGGACGTGGATCGGCTTGTGGGGCTTGTGAAGCCGTTCTTTCAGCGCGAATTCGGGTGGGATGACGCTGAGTTTGCGCGTCGGCAGCAGCGTGTGCGGCAGGCTGTGGAACTTCTCCGGGGACGCGCAAAAAGGCTTACAGATTTCGTCACCTACGGCCGATATTTCTTCCTTGAACCGGAAGAGTTCGACGCCAAGGGTGTTCGGAAACACTTTGGCGATCCGGATGTCCCGAAGCGGCTGCGCGCGGTGGCAGATGAGCTGGAAAAGCTCGAGTCGTTCACGGCGGCTGAGATTGAGCGAGTAGTTCGGGCGCTGGCTGAGGAGTTTGGCCTTTCGGCGGCGAAGTTGATTCATCCGGTGAGACTGGCTGTGACGGGTTTCACCGTGGGTCCCAGCCTCTTTGAACTGCTCGAGGCGCTCGGAAAGGAAGCAGTGGTAGCAAGGCTCCGGCGTGTTGCGGACAGGCTGGAGCGTGGCGAAATAAAGGCGGAAAAAACTGGCGCGGAGACGCGTCAGGGTTGAGGTTACTGGGGAGTCGTCCAATGGCAGGACATGCGGCTCTGGACCGCAGAATCGGGGTTCGAATCCCTGCTCCCCAGCTAAGGTTGTTTTTCTGAAGTAAGTTGGCGCGTTCGTCTAGCGGCCTAGGACGCCGGCCTCTCACGTCGGTAACACGGGTTCGAGTCCCGTACGCGCCACACGGCTGCGCCCGTAGCTCAATTGGATAGAGCGCTTGGCTACGGACCAAGAGGCTGGGGGTTCGAGTCCCTCCGGGCGCGCAAACAGCATCTGGGACGACATGCCTGAACGTGCTGCCGACGACGAACGCTGGATGCGGGAAGCCCTTGCCGAAGCACGCAAGGCCCTGCAGAAGGGGGAAGTGCCGGTAGGTGCGGTTGTCGTTTGCGAGGGCCAGGTCGCGGGTCGTGGACACAACCTGGTAGAGACCATTCAGGAACCCACGGCGCACGCCGAAATCCTGGCTCTGACAGCAGCGGCCAACCGCCTTGCCGACTGGCGGCTCAGCGGCTGCACGCTGTACGTGACGCTGGAACCCTGCCCGATGTGTGCAGGCGCGGTGGTGTTGTCCCGGGTGGATCGGGTGGTGTTTGGTGCACGAGACCCGAGATTCGGTGCGTGTGGTTCGTTCTTTCACGTTTTAGATGTTGACTCGCCCGATGTGAAGGCGGAAATCGTGCCGGGAGTGCTGGAAGAGGAAGCATCTGCCCTGCTGCGTCAGTTCTTTGAAAATCTTCGCCGAAAGGGTAGGTAGCTCGTTAGGAGCGTAGGGCCAGCATTCTACCGGCTTTTTCTTTGATCGGCAAATTCGGAGAGGTGTCCGAGAGGCTGAAGGAGCACGCTTGGAAAGCGTGTGTTGCGGTAGCCCCGCAACCGGGGGTTCGAATCCCCCCCTCTCCGCCGTTCCTGACACGACGCCAGTTGGGAGCGGGAAAGGGACGAAATATGTGGGGCCGTAGCTCAGTTGGGAGAGCGCCAGAATCGCACTCTGGAGGTCGTGGGTTCGACTCCCATCGGCTCCACCAGGCTGTGCTAGACGGGGAGCTAGCGGTGCCCTGTAACCTGCAATCCGCTTTAGCAGGGTCGAATTCCCACTCTGAGGTCCACCCGCCCATCTGATGGTTTCACGCCTGCGGCGTCGAGGACGCAAGCCCCGCGCAACAGAACCGCACCGAACCCCGTCAGGACCGGAAGGTAGCAGCGGTAAGTGCGCCGTCTGTGTGCCGCGGGATTCCTTGCTCTGAGCCGTAAGCTGAAACCGCGGATGGGAAACGGGGGATCGAAGGTGGGTGCACAGCCGCTTTTTTTGTATCTGCCCAACCCTGTTGCGTTGCGTCTTCGCCGAACGGTTGCGCCGGGTCGAAGAGGTGCGGCGCGCTAACAGGGCTGTGCCGGTGTGGTTTGCTCCGCAGGCGCCCGCGAAGGATGGAGGGCGCGAAGGGACTGGCTGACGAGTGGCTTGGAAAGCCCGTAGTGGTGAGCACGCCTTGATTTTCCTCTCCGGTTTGTACTTCCAAGAGAAAGCTGAACACCTGTACGTCGCTTGAGGGTCAGGATGTCGTACGTAGTGTTTGCCAGAAAATGGCGGCCGATGCGCTTCGAGGAGGTGGTGGGACAGGAACACGTCACCACAACCCTCGCCAATGCCATTCGGGCCGGCCGTCTGGCAAACGCGTACCTGTTTGCTGGTCCCCGCGGCGTCGGCAAGACCACGGTGGCGCGGATTCTGGCCAAAGCGGTCAACTGCGACCAGGGGCCCACACCGGAACCGTGCAACACCTGCACTTCCTGCGTCGAAATCACGGAAGGGCGCAGCCTGGACGTGCTGGAAATCGACGGCGCTTCGAACCGGGGCGTCGACGAGGTTCGCAACCTGCGCGAGAACATCCTCTACGCTGGTTCGCCGGGCAAGCACAAAATCTACATCATCGACGAAGTTCACATGCTCACGACGGAAGCGTTCAACGCGCTTCTGAAGACCCTCGAAGAGCCCCCGGCGAACGTGATGTTCATTTTCGCCACCACGGAGCCGCACAAGGTTCCCGCCACCATCCTTTCCCGCTGCCAGCGTTTCAACTTCCACAGGCTTCCCATCAGTCTGATCGTTCAGCAGCTCGACAAGATTTGCAAGGCGGAAGGCATTGAAGCTGATCCGGAGGCCTTGCGGATCATCGCCGAAAAGGCGGACGGCAGCATGCGCGACGCCGAGAGCCTGCTGGATCAGACGGTTTCTTTCTCGGGCGGGAACGTCAGCGTTGAGGCGGTCAGCAGCCTCGTTGGGGTGGTGGACCGCACGCTGTATTTCCGCTTAGGCGACGCGATTGCCAGAAGCGATGTGGCGGAGGCTCTTGCGGTTGCTTCCGAGGTGCACACGCAGGGCTACGATTTCAACGAGTTTCTTCAGGGCGTGGCGGACTACTTTCGCGATCTGCTGGTCGTGCGAGCAGGCGCAGACAGCGCCCTTCTGAACGTTTCCGAAGATGTGCTGAAGCGCTACGAGGAGCAGGCCCGGGCTTTCACAGAGGAAGACCTGCTGCGCCTGACGCGGGTTGCCTCGGATGCGGCTTACCGGCTGAAGTTCAGCCCCAATCCGCGGATGCGCTTTGAAATGGCCCTCGTGCGCCTGGCCAAGCTGCTCAAGAGCGCCGAGCTGGAGGAGCTGTTCAGGCAGGTGGGCGCTGTGGCTGCTGGCGACGGCGGTGCCAGGAAGCCGACCACTGGAAGTCGAGCGGCCGCGCCGAGAATGGCGACTGCGGCAACGAGACCTGCTCCGCGACGCGAACCGCCGCCACCACCACAACCTCCGCCGGGTTTTGCGACGCGTCCGAAGACGGTGTCTTCGGAGCCGCCTTCTGCAACAGAAACTTCGCCTCCGGCGCCTGAGCCTGGCGGACAAACTACACAGCCGCCGGTTGGCGACTTGACCCTTGAGGCAGTGCGCGAAAGGTGGCCGGAAATCGTGGCTGCCGTTCGGAAGAAGAGGATGGCCCTCGGTGTGTTTCTGGCGGAGGG
>JAADFT010000179.1 GCA_013152765.1 Calditrichota bacterium
CGCAAGGACTTTGTCCAGTTAGCAATCGTAGGCGGTTCGACTTGTGGATAGGTTTGCAAAAAACAGACCGTTAGATCAGGTGAAATGGCGGGGTGCAGACTTCGGGACACCGCGGGTCTTTTGTAGAGTTTCTTTCCTCGTGGATCTGGGTGCCGAAATGGCGGAGCAGCCCGTTCCGATTTTGCCGCTCTCTTTGGGCGCGTTCCCTGCAGATGGGCACGACTGTTGCGTGAGGCTGGTGGTGAAAGTGGAATCCCAGGGCTGGCAAGGCGAAGAAGTGTGCAAATTGTGCACAAACTGAGCAAGAAAAGGAGGCGAGTCATGCAAAAGGCGAGGGGATTTGCCGTTCTCGTGGGAGTCAGCCTGTTTCTGATGGCCAGCGAGGCTTCCGCAATTGGGGCGCTGTTCAGCAGGCCCTTGCGTTCGAGTGTGACCTACCGGCAGATGACCATCAAGACTGTGGACGCCGAAGTGCACATTCGGGACGGTCTGGCGGTTACGCACGTGGATCAGGTGTTCTTCAACGAGATGTACCAGAGCGTCGAGGCGGTCTGGGTGTTCCCGCTGCCCGAAGGTGCGGTCGTGACCGAGTTGGCCTACTGGTTCAACGGGCGGCGGTACGAGGGCTCGGTTCGCGAACGAGAGGAGGCGGTGCGGGACTACCAGAACAAGATTCGCCGTTACCTGGATCCCGCGCTTCTTCAGTACCTGGGCGACAACCTGTTCCGCCTGAACATCGCCCCGATCAATCCCAGATCCGAGGTTCGGTTTGAAATTACCTACGTTCAGCTCTTGAACTACGAATTCGGAGTAACGACTTACAAATTCTTGCTGAATGCAACCGGGGTGTCGCCCAAGCCGCTGGAGCGGGTGAGCGTCTCGATCTCGGCCCAAACACGCACTTCGTTCAAATTTTTCCGCTGCCCTTCTTACGAGGGTACCACAGGGCTCAGCATCACGCGCGTTTCGGACCAGGAGTACAAACTGCTCTTTGGCGACGAGGGTTTCTTGCCGGACCGGGACCTGATTGTGGAGTTCGAGACACGTAGAGAGGATGTGGACATTCGGTTGTTCACGTACACGCCGGTTCCAAGCGATTCTTTTGGCAGGGACAGCTTCTTTGCCCTCACGATCACGCCTCCGGACAGCCTGGGAGCTGACCGCATGATCCCCAAACGTGTTGCCTTTGTAGCGGATGTCTCTTCCAGCATGGAAGGTGAGAGAATGGAGCAGCTTCGGGAAGCACTCCAGCGATTTGTAGAGCTGTTGACAACGGAAGACAAATTCAACATCGTGGTGTTTGGGACCGGTGTGCAGAGTTTTGCTCCGGATTTTGTTCCAGCCAGCCCGGAGAACGTACTTCAGGCGAAAGACTTTATTCGGCGGCTCTCCGCGTTTGGACTCACAAACATGGAGGAAGCGCTTCGTTTTGCTTTGTCGCTTTCCTACTCACCCGATGCAGCCAATCTGATCCTTTTCGCCACCGATGGTTACCCAACCTGGGGGAAAACGGATCCCTCTGAGCTTCTGGCCATGGTGAAGGAGTTGAACACCGACAGCGTGCGAATCTTCACGTTTGGCATCGGCGACGAAGTGGACAAATCGTTCCTGAAACAGCTCGCTGCGGCAAATCACGGTCGAGCGTTTTTCATCGAACGGGACGTTGACATCGCTGAGACCACGATCCGAGTTTTTGAAGCGATGTCCCGTCCAGTACTGATGGACCTGCATCTGTCGATTCCCGGTCTCGTTTACTACGACGTGTACCCACGGGTGCTGCCGGATCTGTACTACGGAAGCCAGATCACGATCCTGGGCCGCTACATCAACGGGGGTAACTTCAACGTCAAATTGACAGCCCAGACGCGCGAGGGTGCACAGGTACTCGAAGCTCCTGCTCTTTTCGAAACGACACCTGGGGGGATTCGTTCAGTTGCCAAACTGTGGGCAAATGCAAAAATCTCCGATCTCCTCGAACAAATTGCTCTTTACGGGGAAAAACCCGAGCTTGTGAATGCGGTGATACAGCTGAGTCTGCAGTTTCAGATTCTGACCCCCTACACCGCGTTTTACAGCGATCCTTCCACTGGTGTGAAGAGGGAGGAGAGCGAAAGAACCCTGCCCAAGTCATTCGTTCTCTACCCGAACTCGCCGAACCCGTTCAACGCTCAAACGCAGATCCGCTTTGTGATTCCTGCGGACCTGCAGGGGCAAACGGTTACGGTGCGTATTTTTGACCTGCGAGGCCGACTCATCAAGGTGCTTTACAGCGGCCCGGCTGTTCCCGGCGAACACCGGCTGGTGTGGGATGGGACCGACGCACAAGGGCAGCAGGTTGCCTCCGGCGTTTACCTCTGCGTGTTGCAGGTTGGCGACAAGAAATTGCAGCATAAGATGCTGTTGCTTCGTTAGAGCAAATGGAGACGGATTCTGCCCAAGTTGGGGATTGTTTTCGGGCTTAAACGTACGGAGGGCATGATGTCAATGTTGACGTTGTTCGGAAAACCGGTTGTGAAAAGTCGCCGTACGCGGATCTGGCTGGTAGTGCTCGCGATTGCAGCGCTGACGTTTGTCGGGCGTGAGGTCAAGGCCGACGGTCTCCTCATGAAGACAAACAGCGACACGTTGCTGCACCACGTCAGTACGGTTGTCCACGTCAGTATCAACGAAATGCTAGCCTCCACGGTTGTAGATCTTGCCTTTCTGAACACTCTTTCTCAGGATTCGATATGGGTGAAGTTCGCTTTCCCCGTGCCGGAAAAGGCTGTCGTCACGGATTTCGGCGTGTACAAAAACGGCGCGATCTGGTTCTACAAAGTTAGCGCTACAGACACAGCGCACGGAAACCAGGGCATTCCTCAGAATGACGAAACCCTGCGTGAATATCTGGGTCCCAATCCTTTCGTCATTGCGGTCAAGATCGGCAGAGGCCTGGCCAAATTTCGCCTGAAGTACGTTCAAGTAGTTGATTTCCGCGACGGCTTCTACGTGTACACCTACCCGCTGGAGACATCCGAGGTAACGACAGCCCCTCTCGACACGTTTGCGCTGACCCTGTCGCTCACGAGTTCGCACCAGATCCTCGATGCAGAGTGCACGAGTCATCCTTCGTACAATTTCGAACTCGTCGAAAATCAGGGGGACCTTGTCGTTTTTGGCGCGACTTTCCCCGTGAACAAAGACGTGAGAGTTCGGTATCGACTTGAGCAGCCCGGGATCGAGGCTACGGTTTACAGCTACCGCACACCCAGCGACCCACAAGACAGGGATGGCTACTTCGCGGTCATTTTCCGGCCGCCCTCGATTGAACTGGCGGAGGTGCTGGAAAAATACTTCGCTTTTATCATCGACAGGTCCGGCAGTATGTCCGGAGACCGCCTCCGGTACGCCAAGGACGCAGCCAAACGCTGCATCATGGGATTAACGGGCAAAGATGTCTTCAACGTCATTTGGTTCTCGAGCACGGAAGGGGCTTTCTCGGATACGCCCGTACCGGCCAGCGATGAGAATAAGCAAGCCGCTGTGACGTTCATCGAGTCCTTGCGTGCGAGTGGTTCCACCAATCTCTACAGTCCTGTATTAAAGGCCGTGCAGCAAGCGGATCCAAGTCGTGTGAACCAGATTGTGTTGCTGACGGATGGCTATCACAACGCTGGGCCCGTCTTAAACCGCGGGCAAGTGATCACGAGAATCACTCAAGCAAACGTGAGTGGTGCGCGCATTTTTTGCTTCGGGATTAGCCAGGGAGCCGATCTGAGCTTCCTGGCGAAACTGGCCGAGGCAAATGGTGGTGCTGCTTACAAGATCGACACAGCAGACGAAATTGGGCCGGCGGTTCTTCAGTTCTTCCAGGCAATCAAGTACCCTATTCTTCAGGTTGAGGGTGTGACGTTCGAAGGCGTGGAGCCGTTCGAGATTTACCCGAAGGTTCTCCAGGACATCTCCACCGGCCAACAACTTATCGTGACGGGGCGTTACCATGAAGGCGGTACCGGCGTGATGACCCTGCACGCCAGATTGCGCGGCAGCGACACGACCTTCGTCTACGAAAACATCAGCCTGGCCGATTCGAGCGTTGAGTACCCCTTTGTGCGCAAGCTGTGGGCCAAGCAGAAGATCGACTACCTCTACCAGCAGTGGCTTGCGCAGGGACAGCCGGAGGCTTTGCGCCAGCAAATTATCGAGCTGAGCATCGTGTACGGCGTGTTGTCGCCGTTCACCGAATTCAGCCAGCCAGAGCCTCCAAGCACCCCTGTTGAGGACGCTGGCATTTTGGCTTCGCTGCAGGCGTCAGTTAATTGGGCGGCCGGAAGTCCAACGGTCCACATTTCCTGGTCGGTGTCGCCTGCGAGCGATGAGGGTCTTGTGGATGTCTGGCGGCAGGGACCCGGTGGCGTAGAGGAACACGTGGCCAGAGTGCCGCTTTCCAGCGGTGGGGTCGTCGACAGGGCGGTAGAGGAGGGCAAGAGCTACCGTTACCGTGTTGTCGTCACCGACGCCAGCGGCGAGGTCGTCGCCACGCGCGAGCTGACGGTCCGCGTCCCGGTCAAGTTCGGACTCAGTCGGGCTTACCCGAATCCTTTCAACTCCAGCACTGTTTTCAGCCTGTCGCTTCCAAACAGGACGAAGGTGACGGTTGAGGTTCGGGACCTTTTGGGCAGGCGGATCAAGCTGTTGCTTGCGGGCGAGGTTCAGGGAACACGCAGGCTGCAGTGGGACGGCAAAGACGAGCAGGGGCAGGACGTGCCCTCCGGGTTGTACCTGGTGCGAGCCGTCTGTCCTGGCAGGGTGTGGATAAGGAAGGTGGCGTTGGTGCGTTAAGGGCGGCGTAGGCCTGTTCGAGGCGAACGAGCCCAATCTGAGGTGAAGTACTTGGCGTCCAGCCTGTCGTGACGCGGATGGGATTTGTTGAGGAGAGCAGAGCTGGACGCCTCTTTTGCTGTCTGGTACGACGCCGCTGAACTAACAAGGCTCGCCCACAAGGCGAGCTTTTTGCTCTGCATGCGGGGAAGTCTTAACTGGGGCGCGAAACCGCTGTGGCGGGGCTTTCAGCCGCAGGGACTAAAGGACTGCTCTCTTACCGGAAACTCACCGTGAAACCGAATCCAAAGCCGGCCGCAGGGGAGCTAATCGTCGCGCGAATCCTCTTCACGGGTCTGAACGAGGCGTCCAGGTACGCGGCCAGCCACAGGGCGCCGAGCGCGTAGAGACTCGCGTGGCGCAGGTGGTAGTAGCGGTTGTACGTGTCGTACGTCCTGGCAATTTCCGCTGGATCCTTCGCAGCCAGGTACCTGTCCCGCGCACTCTTTCCCTTCACGAAAAAGACCACGGTTGCGCTCGCGAGGACCACCGTTGTGCCCAGTACCCCGTAGCCAAAGCGCTTCTCGCCGCGGTACAGGTGTCCCCAGCCCGGCAGCAAGAGTGAGCGCCAGGCTGCGCCCGGCCGCGGATCGTAGATCCGGACGTACCGAATGGGGGTTGTTGGTGGGGGAGGCTTTGCTTGCAGACTCTTCTTGATTCGCCGGAAGAACTCGCGAGCTTTGGGCGAGGCGTA
>JAADFT010000180.1 GCA_013152765.1 Calditrichota bacterium
CAGTTTGCACCTGAATTAGCCGGGCACTTGAGTGCTCGGCGGTCCCCGGCTGGCGATCAAATCGCCAGGCTATTCAGGATATCCGCCCCCTGAAGGGGCTTGTGGGGTGCACACAGCGCCCGGTGTTCTTTCGCTGCCGTGGACTCGCTTACTGTTGGTGGTGCTTCGCACCACCCGCAACGACGGGAGTCGTTGCACTCCAAAGAAAAAAAGCGGCAGCAAGCTGCCGCATTCCAAAGAAGCAGAGCTGGTTTCTGTTTGACGTAGCCGGGGATTTCAGGTAGTGCTTCAAAAAGCCATGCGCAAGCCCACCGTCGCCGAGAGGCCGGACCACTGGTAGTACGGGTCGTTGCTGCGATTGTCGATCCAGCGCACGTCGACCATCGTGCCAAGATTCAACTTGAAGACACGCAGGGGACTCTGGAAAGTTGCCCAGAACTCGCCACGCTCATCCCGGCGCTCGGGGTCAAGCGTCGTTTGACCATCCAGAGCAAGTGCCGGGCGATCCCGGTACCAGCGCTTTTCGGCCGTGGCACCTACAGCGAGCTGGCTACCGGGCCACAAGACCTTCGTCAGTTGCAGGGTAAACCGGCTACCGTCGTAGTTGAAGGGATCGTCGAAAATCAGATCAGAAGGATCGTAGCCGTAGATCGAGCGGTCGAGCGCTCGTCCCCCGCCCGACGGGCTGTACCAGCCGCGCGCATCAAGGCTCAGGCCCGCTGTCTCCCCAAGCGACTGCGCCAGGCGCACCCCGCCGTTCAGAAGTAAGATGCGGGGCGCATCGACCAGAAAGCGGACGGTCGACCCCGGTCCGGGCCACCACGGGAAATTGTTCCAGTGATCGCGACCATGACCACCACGCATCCAGCCCCAGCCGGTTCCCTCCGTCCAGTCGTCCACCGGCTCCGTGACGGCAAAAACCCGCTTCGCAAAAGCTCTGTAGCCCAGGTTCGACCTCACGATGAGCGTCGTCTTGGTCGGGAAGAATTTCCGCGCCACCGCGTAGACCGACCACTCCGAATGGCTGTAATCGGACAGGTTCGGGTAAATGCGGTTTGTGTAACTCACACCGATCTCCGGCAGACCCGTTACCCCTGGGAACCGCTTGGACACGTAGACGCTGAACTGGTGATTGTCGAAAATCTGGTAAGCTTCCTTGTCAAAACGCTGGCTGAAGGAAACACCGACGTCCAGCGGGAAATTTCCACCGGCCAGGTAAAGGGTGGCGTCAAGCGCAGCACCGTGCACCATGAAGCGCCGGTCACTGTATTCCCGGAAGAACACAAATCCTCCGTTGTAACTGAGCGCAACATCAGCGTGCTCGCTGGTGAATTGCCTGCCCACGTTCAGGAGCACCTGCTCCACCCAGTCTTCCAGCCCCAGGTAGTTGCGAAACGCATTCTGGTCGTACGAAGTCAGCGACGAAACCCTGACCGACCACTGGGCTGTCAGTGGCGCTGACATCCCCAGCACCAGGCTGAGTGCCAGGCCCGACACCACCAGAATCTTGTTGCGTAGAAACTCTCTCACGGCCTTTGTCTACCTCCGTGTCCGCGCCCGAACCCGCGCATCCAGGGCCAACCGCGGCCACCTTTCTTACCAAAACCCATGCTTCTGTCGTCGCAAATTCCGTCGCCGTCCCGGTCGATGAACACGTCCACTCGGGGACCAAGCCTCTGCCAGCCGTACTTCAGAGCGCTGTCGTGCATGCCGTCGTGGTTCTTGTCCACAAAATGCTTGTACACTTTGCCAATTTCTTCGTCCACACGACCAAAACGGTAGCCCATGATGCCCATCGGTCCCCGGTACGGCAATCCGGTAATGTCGTTCTTGCCGTCGTGATTGGCGTCGAGCACGTGGTGCCACAGTCTACCAGGCGGCAGCAGGAGCGTCACGTCGCGATCCTGAATGCCGTCGCCATCCACATCGACCCACTTGGGTCCCTTCTTCCCGAATTCCACCTGGACGATCAGATCGTTTACACCGTCGCCGTCCTTGTCGACCCACAAATCGTTGATGCCGTCGCCGTTCTTGTCCTGAAACCGAAACTGGTGAGGGTAAGGCTTACCCGTTACGTCGTTGATGCCGTCGCCGTTCCTGTCCACGAACAGGTCGTTGACACCATCGCCGTTCGCATCCACAAAGCCCGGAAACTGCTCAGAGGACTTCGGCTTCGCGCTTTTTCCCTTGCCGCTGCCGCGCGCCTGCCCAACGGCCGTCGTAGCCTGCAAAGCGATTGCAACGGCAAGCACAACAACCAGCCAAGCAACGCGGCCGCAGAAACTGCAGAGTTTCCGGAGCAGCTTGCGGTTCCGAATTCCGGGATTTTTCGTGCCTCTCTCACGCGCCCACACTGAGAAGTCACCTCCACGTTTGGCCCGTGACAACCACGCACCGGGCCAACCAGCGGTGTTGCGAATCCGCTTTTCGTCCCTCTGCCCCAGCAGAGGGGCGGCAGGAAACCCTGCCACCCCTCGTCACCGGGTCATGGCGAGACTACTTGAGGAGCACCATTCGAATCGTTTGAGAGATTCCGCCCACTTTCAGACGCGCCAGGTACACGCCAGCAGGTAAAGCCTGGCCGTTGGCGTCGGTCGCGTTCCAGCGCAGCTTGTACTCGCCAGGAGTCTGCACCTTGTCCACCAGCGTGGCAACCAGTCGGCCTGTCAGATCGTACACGGCCAGCGTGACGTGACCAGCGGTTGTCAGCCGGTAGCTGATTTCCGTGGACGGGTTGAACGGGTTCGGGTAGTTCTGGACCAGCTCCGTGCGCACAGGCACGGTCGTTCCCTCACCCGCAACACCCGTGGCGGTGCTCGTCTCGAACACGCCAACGTACGGGGAGCTCAACTGGTCCACAGTACCCTCGATCGTCGTTCCACTGCTGGTACCGACGGTCACCCAGGAATTCGTGTCCTCGTCCCAGACGCGCAGGGCGTAGGTCGTGCCAGCAGCTTTGGCCAGACCGCCGCCTCCCGGCACGTGCACCCGCAGGCGCAACTGATGCCGGAAATGCATCTTGCGACCGTGGCCCAGCAGCTCACGCCCTTCAGGACCGAGGATGCGGAGTTTCCAGCCGATCATCAGGGTGTCGCCCTCGGCCAGCAGGCTGTCCAGTTCGTCTGGAATGATCTGCCAGAACAGCGAGTCCGGAATGTCCATCCCCTCGAACGCTCGAGGCGGGATGATGATCGCGAACAAGCTGTCGCCGAAGCTGATCACCTTCAGGCTGTCGCGCATGTGGCGGTGCACCCAGCGACCGGTCCACGGCGGCGGTCCCATCGGAGGACGCCACTGCTCGCCGTTCAGCTCGATCACCGTCAGCACCTTGTAGCCCATGGCCTCGTGCACGATGCCGAACACCGTCACCTGGTCGCCCGGTTGCGGCCGGGAAAGGCCTTCCGGCTGGTACCAGGGCGGGCCGAAATCCAGGTAGTACTCGGCCGTGCCGTCGCCGTCCTCGTCCAGGTAGAGGAACTCAACGCCGAACAGCGTGTCGGCCATCACCGTGCCCGAAGCGGTTACGGTGTCGCGCAGCACGGTCCAGTGGCCCCAGTCTTCCCAGTCGTCCGGGATCGGCCGCACTTCCACACCGTTGATGCTCTGCACGATCATCATGTCGATGACGTGCGTGTGCATCGTCCAGCCGACCACCGTAACGTCGCTGCCCACGGCCGGAAGTTGGCTCGTGTCGAAAGCCGGGCCGAAGTTCAGGACCACATCCATCTGGCTGTCGCCGTTCGTGTCCACGCCGTACAGCGTGTCACCCATCGGCGACACCCACTGAACCAGCACACCCTGTACCGTGTCGACTTCGGTCATGTGCTGCTGAAAGTCCCAGCCGTGGGATCCCCAATCCCAACCGCCGTGTCCAGGACCACCCCAGCCCTGGGCCTGCGTCTGACCGGCCGTCAAACCGAACAGCGCGATCAGCGCAATCAGCAACCCGTTAGTTCTCACAAACCCACGCATCGTCCACCTCCTCCAGTTTGTACCAACTACCAACACCACCACTTAACAACGCTCCTGCAACAACGAAGTTGCCTGAAGGCGCCAACTTCCGTCAGCGCCTCCAGGCAAGTCGCATCCTTTAGCGCGTTTGGGTCTGTTTCGGCGCAGCCCCAAACCCGTTATCGCCCGTTGCAGGCGAATTCATGAAGCCTCTGCCGAAGCCATGGCCGTGACCTTTCCAGCCCATGGCGCTGCGTCCGCTCCAGCCGGCGCTGCGCATTCCAGCCCGACCGTGCCGCCCGTTCTGGCCCGCAAACGCACGACCAGCGTTTTCGCCCAGTCCCATCGAGGCGCGCCAGTCGGGATCCTGGCAATTCATCACACCGTCGCCATCGAAATCCTGGAAGCGATCATTCACACCGTCGCCATCCATGTCGATGAAACGGCGCTGCATGCCATGCCCCATGCCACGTCCGTTGGTGAAGTTCTGGTTGCCGGCGTAGTCAGGATCGAAACGGTTGATGATCCCGTCGCCGTCGAAATCCTGGGCCCAGTCGTTCACACCATCGTTGTTTTCGTCGATGAAACCGTGTCTACCCTGACCCAGCTTGGGTCCCGTGTAGTCCGGATCCAGCCCGTTGGGGATGCCGTCGCCATCTGCGTCGGGCGCACGGTCGTTGTAACCGTCGCCGTTCTGATCCACGAAGCCGGGACCGTGCTGTTCGGGCGTCGGCGTGGTGCTCTGGGCTAACACACTGCCCGTCAGGCCCACCAGGCCGATTCCGAGGAGAAATACTAAAGCTGCCGAGAAAAGCGTCCTGTGTTTCACCGCTACCACCTCCGTTTTCCTTTCTTCCTTCGTTGCTCTTCCTTCGTTGCGAATCCGACTGCGCAGTCAGGGTCGGCAATCGCCGTGTTCGTCGCTCTACCTTACAAAGCCCGTGCCAAGGTTTTGATTAACAAGCGGTAACGACGTAACCAGCGCAGAATGCGTAGCTTGTGCAAATTCCGGCAGGACTCGACCTGTGATCCACAACACATGCCTTCGACGATTTCGTCGAATTGCTTCGACGATTTTGTCGAGCCTTTCCAGGTGGACTTCGTGACGAGTCAGGAACGGCACGGGAACACTCGGGGGCTAGTTCGCCACCTGGCAAAAGCGGTGGCCCGGCCGTTTTCGGCCCACTTGGGAAGTGCGTTCAGGGTCCGGCCAGCACCCAGAACCTGGCTCAATTCTTGCGTAAAACTGGGCGACCGCAACCGGGAGTACTCAGCAACGCCGAATTTTAGCCTTGCAAAAAGGCTCTCGAAGAGGCCCGGTTGTCCAAAGATTGGACGGCGTTTGCAATCGAGACAGCACATTTTGTGACAGACCAGGAAGGAAAGCGGCATGCAGAGGAACATCGCGGAGCTGGCGGAAAACAGCTTTGACATCGTGGTGGTTGGTGCAGGCATTCACGGGGTCGCCGTTGCGTACGACGCAGCTTTGCGGGGGCTCAAAGTTGCGCTGATCGACAAAGGGGATTTCGGTTCAGCCACATCTTCCAACAGCCTCAAGATTGTGCACGGCGGGTTGCGCTACCT
>JAADFT010000181.1 GCA_013152765.1 Calditrichota bacterium
CCGTGCGTCTCGACGTAGTCCACATCCTCCGGGTTAACACGCGCGTCGGCCAGAGCAGCGCGAATCACTTCCTGCTGAGCCACTCCGTTCGGCGCCGTGAGGCCGTTGCTGCGGCCGTCCTGGTTCACGGCGGAGCCGCGGATCACAGCCAGAATGTTGTCGTTGTCGCGTACCGCGTCCGACAGGCGCTTCAGCACCACAACGCCAACTCCTTCGCCGCGCACGTAGCCATCGGCCGACGCGTCGAACGTTTTGCAGCGCCCTTCTGGGGACATCATGCGGGCATGCGACAGGGCGACGGTCAACTCCGGCGACAGCACCAGGTTGACCCCGCCAACGACGGCCAGGTCTGTTTCGTGGGCGCGCAGGCTACGCGCAGCCAGATGAACCGTGACCAGCGACGACGAGCACGCCGTGTCGATGGCCATGCTCGGCCCGCGCAGGTCCAGCATGTACGAAAGCCGGTTGGCAGCAATGCTGAAAGCGTTACCCGTGCCTGTGTAGGCGCTGACGCGCTCCAGGTCGCCGTGCTGGATGACGCTGTAGTCGTTGCTGCTCACGCCGACGAACACGCCCGTGCGGCTACCGCGCAGCTGCTCCGGGTTTACCCCGGCGGATTCCAGAGCCTCCCAGGCCACCTCGAGGAGCAAGCGCTGCTGCGGGTCCATCTCGGTAGCCTCGCGCGGCGAAATTCCGAAAAATGGCGCGTCGAATTTGTCCACATCGTCGATGAAACCGCCCCAGCGGGTGATCATCTTGCCGGGCGCGTCGGGATCCGGGTCGTAGAGCTCGTCCACGTCCCAGCGGTCGCGAGGCACTTCGCGAATCGCGTCGACACCTTCCCGGAGCAGTTTCCAGAACGCGTCCGCATTCGGCGCTCCCGGGAAACGACAGCTCAAACCAACAACGGCGATGGGCTCATCCTCGAGGGAAGCCTCGCCAGCAGCAGCCGCAGCTCCAGCGGCTTCACCGGCGAGGTAAGCTGCCAAAGCGTCGATGTTGGGGTAATCGTAGGCCAGCGTCGGCGAAAGCGGCCGCCCGAGCCAGGCCTCCAGGTCGCCAGCCAAACCGATGGCCTGCACCGAGTCCAGTCCGTACCTGGCAAACGGCTCCCGCTTGTCAATTTGCTTGATGGGCACCTTCAGCCGCTTGGAGAGCTGTTCCACGAGCCAGGCTTCGATCTCAGCCTTGCTCCGGGTCGGAACCTGCGCCGCTTCGGGCGCTGGTGCCTGCTTTTCTTCAGGAACGACTTCCGAAGCAACCTCACTCTTTTGTTCCTGATCCGCCCTCCACTCGCCAACCACTTCCAGCGTGCCGTCCAGGTACTTCTGGCGACAGGCGTAGCGCTGGATTTTGCCGCTCGAGGTCTTGGGAATGCGGCCCGGCTTCACCAGCACAACGGCGTACGGCAAAATCCCGTGCTCGTCGACGATCGCCTCCCGGATGGCGGCGGTCACTTCGGCCACGTCTGGCTTCTGGCGGAACTCCAGCTCCTGCGCGATGACGAGCTGTTCCTCACCCTCCACTTCGATTGCGAAAGCGGCAGCGCTGCCAACGCGCAAGGAGGGGTGGCTGCGCTCGGAGGTTAGCTCCAGGTCCTGCGGGTAGTAGTTCACCCCGCGAATGATAATCAGGTCTTTGATCCGGCCGGCGATGAAAAGCTGTCCTTCGTGAACGAAACCAAGATCGCCAGTGCGCAGAAACGGTCCCTCACCCGTCTCGGCAATCCGCCCACCGAAGGTCCGCTCCGTTTCCTCCGGCCGTTCCCAGTAGCCCTGTGCCACACTGGGCCCTTTGACCCAGACTTCCCCGATTTCACCAGGACCGCACTCGCGCCCGGTCTCGGGATTTACAATTGCCAGCCTTTGCCCACCCAGCGCAGCGCCGCATGCGACCAGCTCCCTACCCGACTTTTCGTCGGCAGCTTCGACCGCACGCCGTTGCTCCAGCCCGCGTTTGTCGAAAGCCACGACCTTGGGTCCGTCGCCCTGCAGGCCGCCCGTCACGATGAGAGTGGCTTCCGCAAGTCCGTACACCGGGTAGTGCGCACGCGGATTGAACCCGGCAGGCTTGAATGTCTCGCTGAACAGCTCCATCGTCTCGGCGCGAACCGGCTCTGCGCCGTTGAAAGCCACCTTCCAGGAGCTCAGGTCCAGCTTTTCGATTTCCTCTTCCGTGGCCTTCTTGGCCACAAGCTCGTAAGCGAAGTTGGGGCCGCCGCTTACAGTGCCCCGGTACTTCGAAATGGCTTCCAGCCAGCGCATCGGCCGCTGCAAAAAGGCGGCGGGCGGCATCAACACGCATTTTGCGCCCGTGTACACGACGTGCAGGAGCCCACCGATCAGCCCCATGTCGTGGTACGGGGGGAGCCAGATCACGCCGAGGTCTTCGGAGGTCGTCCCAAATGCCTCCTGAATCAACGACGAGTTGTGCAGCAGGTTGGCGTGCGAAAGCATCACGCCCTTGGGAGTGCCCGTGGATCCGGAGGTGTACTGCAGAAAAGCGAGGCTGTTCTCGTCGATTTCCGGCGGAACCCACTCTTCCTCAAGGCCCTCCTCCAGCTCGTCAGACACGAAGAGCTCAGTAACAGCGAGTTCCGGCAGACTGTCGAACATCTTGCGCATGCGAGCCACGACCCCGCTGGAGGTCATGGCGATGGCGGCTCCAGAGTCTTCGATGATGGCCTTGATGCGCGGCAAGCCACGATTGTTGCGAGGTGGGTAGGCCGGCACGGCTACAACGCCAGCGTACAAGCAGCCGAAGAAGGCAGCCACGTACGTTGGGCCCGGCGGGTAAAGCAGCACAGCCCTCTCACCGCTCAGGCCCAGGCGCCGGAGCCCCACGGCAATTCGACGGGCCTTGGCATCGAGCTGGGCGAAGGTGGCCTGCTCGCCCTCGGTCTCGCCGTCCGGCAGAAACACGTAGGCCGTACGTTCCCCCTGCGATTCCGCTCTCCAGCGGAGTAGATCGACCAGAGTGCGAACCTTCGCTTGTTCCATCTGGCTACCTTCCATCGTGTAGTTCTCGCCGCTGTTGTTTGCAGCCAGTGCTCCGTCCCTCAGGTGTCCATGGGATCAGTCCGAGACCGGTTCAGGTAGCAGCACGAAAAAGAACACCGTCAGCTTGCAAAAGGGCAAGTCCGTGGTCCGATCCGCCTCGCCTCCGGAACTCACGTCCCGCTTTGCTCTTCCTCACCTCGTTCCTCGATCTCGTCAGCCCAGAGCGCCATTCGGATGATGTCGTGGTACCGGCCGTCGAAGTAGCATTCGTCTCGCAAAAGCCCTTCGACCTTGAAGCCGAGGTCCCTGTTCAGCTTGATGTTGCGGATGTTCGTGTCCAGGGTGTTGACGTAGATCTTGCGAAGCCCCAACGACGTGAGCCCGTAGTCGATCCACAGCCGCGTGGCCTCGTGAGCCAGGCCTTTCCCGCGGTGAGCCGGTTCACCAATCAGCTTGCGAAGCTCGGCTTTCCGCTGCACACGATCAACATCAAGGTAAGCAAGAAGACCGATCGGCTTGTCGTCCACGAGAGTAATCACGCCCACCACACTGTCGTCCCGCGTCAGCAAGTCTTCGGGATCCAGCGAGCGCGCTGTCGTGCGCGAAAGCAAAAAGTAGCGTCCATGCGGATCTTCGAGCCAGCGTCGCACCAGGTCGAGATCGGCCTTTTCGAACGCCCGGATTTTCACGCGGTCACCGACTAAGGGCAACGTTGCCGTGAGGCGCGCTGGCCTGTGTCGCACGGTTTGGCTGACTACAGATTCTCCACCCTTGCCGTTTTGACGCATGGACAAGTCGAGCAGCACATTGGCGAACTTCACGTAGTCCACCTGTTTGAAACCGTAGCTTGCGGCTTCTTTGTAGAATCCGCGGGCCATGGCCTCGATGGTCCTGTCGGTAATCAAAGCCTGCGCCTCGGTAGTGGTCATTTTTCGGATCCCAGTGGCTTCAGCTAAACGGCTTTCTGCGCTGCCTGGACAGATCGCAAGGACACAAGTGCATGTCTAATTTAGACTTCAAGCCGTCAAGGTGCGGAATTAATCGACCGTAACAACTTTTCGTCCCCGGCAACAGCCTGCTACCACAGGTAGTCAACAGGCAACAATCTTGGGTGCGCGGCGCTGATCCGTTCATCCGGTCAAGCACAGCCGAAGTTGTGCGATTCAATCCAGACGAGTGCAACTACAGCAAAGCCGCTCCCGCACCGGCAAACCAGTCCGACAGCGGCCCGCGACAAGAGCCACAAAATATGTGCTGCCAGGACCACTCGCTGCCTGGCCTGAAGGTCCGTGCACTGCGAATCTTGCGCCTCCTGCGACACATTTTAGCGGCTACTGGCCCAAACTGCAGACTTCACCTGTTGCGCCCAAACTCCCTAAGACTGGCAAGCAGAGATTCCTGCAAAACCTTCCCAGTCCTGGTCACTGGCCTTCGTAGACAAGGCAACTTTACTTGAACTGAACAGTGCGGCTGGAACTCGTGAGCACCAGAATTGCGGTCTGTTCCGCGCTCACATCGTGCACTGAAGCTGCTGCACAGCCGCGTCCTCGGTCGGCAGAGCGAACCTGGTCAGGCCCTCCAGCGCGCCCGTTGCTCGCCAACCCAACACGCACATCCTGTGCAGGTAAGGAAAGATGTGGAAGGACTTCAGTCCGATGAGGAACGACCCCCGCAGGCCCGTCAAGGACCCGCCAGCGTGAGACGGCAAATTCCCTTGTCCGCCCGAGTCAGAAAATCGCAGGACCCCTTTTCGTTCAATCTCAGCGCTGGAAACAAAACCAAATGCCACTGAAACGCGAAGTGCAGGAGTTCTGACTCCAGAATCTGCGCATGCATCCCGCCGCGATCTGCCGTCCGCGCCTGGGCTGCAGCACATGCCGTTCCCCATCAACCGTGCGCCGAAGATTCCTCCCTCCATTTGTTGATCCACTGGGCGCACTTTCTCCCGTTCGGCGCGTTTCAAGTTGCAACATCCATTCCAGATCGGTGTACAAAATCATCCAGGACAGAAAGGGCTCGCCGATACTCAGCGCAACAATCTGGTCGCGCTACACTTACGTCAGTCTTGCCAGGATCCGATCCACTGCCCTTTCCAAGCCAGGCACCTTGCATTCCCCGTGGACGGGGTGAGAATGTGCGGTGCAAAACACCTCACTGGGGAGATTTACCCCACTTTCGGCCTAACAACGGCCGCCTGGACGAAGCAAAGTCCTGCAGCTCGACAAAGCCAACGCTAACACCCCAACAGCAAGTACTCCGGCGAAATTCCCCCCGATTGTGCAGGTTCTGAACAGTTGGCTTTTCGGGAAAGTCATTTTCCCGAAGCCCCACCGGTCCAGCCTTCTCGAAGGAATTCCTGTGCGCCAAGCCCTCCCAGTACCGGGCCCGCACTTTCCTCGTCGAAAACCGGGGGCAACTCTCGAACTCCGCAGGACACAAGCAGCGGGAAAGCCTTGACATTCTGCCCAGCAGAATCCGTCCTCGCCGCA
>JAADFT010000182.1 GCA_013152765.1 Calditrichota bacterium
GCCTCCGGATCCAGCACTTCCTCGACAACCGTGATGAGCCCTACCTCGGCTGAGCGACCACGAACTCTGTGGGGTGCGTTCGAAGCTCCGCTACCTGGCCGACAGAATGCATCAGGTCGGGCCACGCTGCTCGCAGTCCTTTGGTAACGGGGCTGTCCTCGCCATAGCGGGCCTCTACGTCGAGCAGTCGTTGTTCGGGCGTCATCCGCTCTCCACTTGGTCCAGTCGTCAGGTCGCAGTACGCGAGAGCAGCCGACACGAGGCTGTCCTCGTCGTCGAACTCAGCAAGCGCCTCCTGGAGTCCTCGGAGCTCGGCCTCGTGGCGCCCTTGGGTGTGGTGGGCAACCAAGCCAGCGAGCCGTTCGTATCCGAGTCCGCGTAGATGTCGAGCACCGTCGAGCGGATGAAAGCCCGTGATCGCCAGCTCCGGTGCGTAACCGATGTCATGAAGGTACGCCGCCGCCACGAGGACATCCGCGTCTGCCGGTGTCAGCCCGACTGCCAGCTGATGTGCGGTATCGGCAACCGCCCTTGCATGCCGCCACCGACGTCCGAGCGGATCCAGCAATCGTCTGGAATGATCTTCGGCCCAGGCACTCATCTGCATGTCTCCACGGTACGCCAGACGCCAACCAATCGCGAAGCGGCTGTGAGGACTTTCTCTACAGAATCAAGGAGGCCGGCCTGCGGGCGGCCCTAGCGGGCCGTCCTCGTCCGGCCAGGCAGGCTGCGGCGCCGGCTTCCAGTAGTGTTTGACGCATGGATTCAGCTCGGTTTCTCAGCGGCCCGGATGACCGGCTCAGCGACGAGCTGGTGTCTGCTGCTACCCGTCATGCCGGAGGACAACTTCGGGTGTCTGTTGCGTGGGCGAGAGATGCCGGGACGTACCTACTTAGTTCGGCACTTGAGGGAAAGATCACCCATGTGGACCTACTCGTTGGCATCAATCACCGTGGCACTACGGCGGAAGCCTTGGTTCGCGCTGTGGGTTGCGGGTATTCGGTCAGGTTGCTTTTCAAGCACCCGAGCCAAACCTTCCATCCCAAGGTATATCGGTTTGAGGGAGGAGCTGCTGGTTCCGAGAGGATGACCCTCATCGTGGGGTCCAGCAACCTGACTCATGGTGGCCTCCTCAGTAACTATGAAGCGAATCTCATGCTCGAATATGACACTGGATCCGATGACTTCCCAACTGTTGTCGATCTCAACGAGCAATGGGAAGGCATGTGGAACGGGCCCTACACACATGCCCTGCCGGACGCCGATGCCGTTCGGTGGTTCCTCGACCACGGCTATTTGACCACTGAGTCAGCCATCCGTCAGCAGCGGCGCCTGCAGCGGACCACGGGTCGTCGCGGGCCGCTGGACACGGCGCGTGTGCGCACATCACCACCGCCACGGATCGTTGTGCCGGGTTATGAACGCCTTGACCTGCCATTCCCGGTTCCTGCTGACGAAATATCGAACGAAGGCGACGTTGGGGCTGAGGATGCTGATCCCGCTGGAGGTCAACCGAGAGGTGATCGCTTCTTTGTTCGCACATTGACTCGAAATGATGTGCGAAAACTCCGTGGTGAGCAGACTGGAACATTCGAACCCGACCTTGGAGAGACTGCTCGCAATCGATTCCCGGGCTTCTGGGGTTGGCCCGATGCCTATGAGGTGGTGACACGCCAGTCGCCACGATATGAATGGGGCGCGAGCGGTCGGTTGTTCTCCAGCATTCAGCCAGATGGCATCGACGTTGATGTCGTACTTTGGTACCGAGAGGAACGTCCAGGGCACGCGGCGGAGCACCGGCTGCGCCTAGGTCCGATCTCGGTGGTACGCGCCGCAACCCCGTCAGGCTTCACTCAGGATTCGCTCCTGATTGTCGAGCGGGCACCCGAGAACTCAGCCTATGACTTCTACATCCGCCTCACCACAGATGACGATCCAGAGTTCGTTGATTACGCCAACTACCTCACCGAGATCCGCCCTGCGCACCGATACGGCTACGGGCCACAGTCAGGATGACCGGCGACGCAACACGACTGCCTGTTCCGCCTGCACAGAATTAGCGTGATGCAGCCCGTACCTCGGCCATGTGTCGAGTTCGTGGAGAGCGTCCAGCGTATAGCCGCTGGACTCAGCTACATCAGCGAGCAAGAGTGGCGTCGGGATCATCAGTGTTTCGCCGCCCGCCGTGGTTCGGTTTGACCCCACGATGAAGACGGCGTTTTCGTCAGCAGTCTGATACGAGGCGAGGTTCTTTAGGCCCTCTCCCATCTGGGCAAAATACCGGTACACAAGCCCGGGAACCGCGGCTTTGCGAAATCCCGCGTCTCCGCTTTCGGCGTTTCGCCGCGCGATCTCAAGTGCCAGGTCGACGACAGAGTTCGGCAAGCCATCCGCGTTTGTGGCGAGCCGGTCGTTCCACGAATTCGCCTCAGATCGCAACCACTCTCGACTGCCCATCAGCTGACGCTCGAGCAATCGCACCTCGGTCGGGGTGGCCAAACCAAGAGCAACAAGGGAGAGCCGGTCGGTATCGATGTAGGGGAGGGCCATTGCATACGGTGGTGACGTGACTATCAAACGACGCCTGGCATCCCTCAGGGGTGCAAGATCGTCCCGGCTTGTGACAGAACCCAGAATCACGCGTGCTGATGCGTCCCCGCCGGTGGTCCACTCAGCAACCTCACCGATTGCCCGGTCGATGTTGTAGCACGCCTCATAGAACAGCTCCCAGAGGGGCGGCGCGACAAAGCCCGCAGGCCGTCGTCGAATGCGAAGATCTTCGGGAAGCTGAAGAGAGACGTCACGCAGGATCGACGACAGAGCCGTTAGAGCGAGTCGACCGGCAACCGACCGGCGGCGGGGCAGGAGGGCACCCAATCCGTGGCTCAGAGCTGCGAATGCTGGTTCAGTGAACCAGTGCTGGAGATACGAGACGGCCTCTTCACTCAGCACTGCCGTGAGGGGTGCAGGGCTTACGGCGTCCTGGGCGTCCTTCATTGACGAGGCGACATCATCTACCAAGGCCATGAGACGACGCCGAAGAAGGGAAGGGCGGCGAGAGGTCACGACATCGACCTTGGTGCGAGACACGAAACTCGCTATCGGAGAACTGTCGAGGCCAAAGGCGCCCATGCCAAGACGAAGGGCCTCGACCAGAGCCGTGCCACTGCCGCAAAAGGGGTCCACGAGCAGATCGGCTTCGGTGTCCACAATATTCACGAATGCGCGCACGATTTGCGGATTGAACTTACCCTTGTACTCATGGAACCCATGCGGGCCATACCGCGTGGCTTGGCGTGCGCGACCGTTGCCGTTGAGGTGAATCGCCTCCACTCGGGCCTGGGCTGTGGGGATTTCGATCTCTCGGGTTCTGAGACTGGCGAAGTACGTTGACCGATCCGTCAGGCGGGCAACGTCAGCGCAGGAGAGTTCTAGTCCGCTGTCGTTCTGGCACTCGACTTGGGCACCGAGAGATCGAGCCTCAAGCTCGGCAAGCCGACGTTCGTATGGGAACAGGCGGTAGTCAGGCCAGCTTGCGAGCATCACTCGCACCGTTCCATCAGCAATACGTGCTCATCGGAGCGGGCACGCGAATGTGCGCGATTGAAGGACGTCCGTGATCGGCGGATGACTCGTCTTGTCTGAGTGAGAGGCTTGAACCCTTCGTCAACTGCGACGTCATGAAGAAGCTGTCCGTTGTCGATGAGTCGCCCCCGAATTTGCGAGTCTCCAATCACAATTAGCATTCGAGCTTGAGGGCGAAGAGCACGGTGAACTCCCTTCAAAACGTCCCTCATCTGCCCGGCGAAGTCGTGCTCGTCCTGACCGTTCGCTCCGACGTAGTGAGGTCTCGCTCCGATCTCCTGTGCTCGCATCGCGATCGGATCGAAACCAAGCCAATACATGCGGTACTTGTGGTACAACCAATACTCGTACGCATTCGGATATGGTGGTGAGAAGATCGCCGCTCCTGCCTCACCTTCCGGCAGGAAGTCGAGCTCGCGAGCGTCGGCGCAGAACACACTGGCCTGGCCGCGGATCTGAGATGATCGAAGCCATGCTGCGATTCGGTCAAGGGCAGCGCCGAGCTCCCGGGCCGCAGCCTCACGGTTGATTGACTTGTCGACCGCTGCGTACCGAGTGTCGGATTCTTGACGACTGATTCGAACGGTTGAAGCGGAGATCGCCAAGGCCACACGGTCGGTCCACGGATCGCCTCTATCCAGTGTGCCGAGGTATCCGACTGCCCCGGCGAGCAGGCGTTGTGCCCAAGGAGCAAACCAATGATCGAGCCGAGGGATGTGTTCTTGGAGTACTCCCAGCAGGGCATCGTCTCCCTCAAGCGCAGCTGCGACGAGGTGGTTCCGATGGTGGAAGAGCGTCTCACCATCCGCTGGAGACCATGTGCCAACCTTGACCCGAGTGATCAGACACGCGATGGGGCTTAGGTCTACACCCACGGCAGGCAGGCCGTACCGAAGCGCTTCAACAAGTGTGGTGCCTGACCCACAAAACGGATCGAGCACAGATCCCTGAGGCTTCAGCAGCTTGATTGCTGCAGCCGGAATCTCGGGAATGAACCGAGCAGGGTAGGGATGAACGTCTGCCAGGCTTCCGTTCGTGGAGTCGGGGAAGTCCCAGTTGATGGCATGAAAGCCTTCAATGAGCTTCGACGTCTCTGTCATCCGATTACCTTCCACTGTGGGCGCTCGCGGCATTCATAACATAACCGCGCGGGGTCACGCGTTGAACAACAACAGTGTAACTCGCGATACTGACAGAAAGCATGAGTAGACCAAAGAAACAACGTCCAGACCCGCCACCAGTATTCGCGCGGGAGGCCGCGCGAAGAGCAGCCCTTCGCCGCATTTCGAATCTTCTCAGGAGCGAAGCGCCGGAGACCAGAGTGAGCAGTCACGACCTGGCTCACCGGCTGGGACTCGGCTGGGACGCGGCGAACAAGCTGCTCAATGACGACACTTACGATCCTCCGCTCAGCACGTTGTTGCAGGTTGCCCACGCACTCAATCTGTGTTCGATTGAGGAGCTCTTCGGACCCTTTCCGTTGGCCGAGATCCTGAACAAGGGACGATCGTAGACGGATACACTCCGGCTTGCCATGCCGTCTCTGTGGTGAATGTGTAGCTTCATCGATTCTTATGTAACCGGATTGTCGATGGCGTTGGAACCCCCTTGATCCTCATCTCTTTTCGCGGCCCGCTGTCCTGGAGGAGTCCCCCCTTTCCTGGGACGGAAGTCTGGGAGCCAAGTTGGGAGCCATTCCCTGTGGACGGCTGTGGACAGGAGTGGACGGCTGTGGAATCGAAACCCTTTCGTTCAGGGCTGTGCGGACGGCTGTGGACGTCTGTGGACACCGCTTGGAGATCTACGGATCAGAAGGTTGGGGGTTCGAGTCCCTCCGGGCGTGCCGCTGAAGCCTTTGTGCCGCAAGGGCTTCAACCCGAGA
>JAADFT010000183.1 GCA_013152765.1 Calditrichota bacterium
AGTCACCTGAAGCAACCGGTGGGCATCCAGGCTTACGAGTTCTGAGCAGCCCCGTCGCTTCTTGCCGAGTCCCTTTCCCGACGGGACGACCAATTCCTTGTCCTTAGCCTCTCTCTCCATTTGACCTCTGCGATTTGCACTCAACTCGCTGCCTCTGGTTCGGGACTCGCCAGTAGCGTCTCCCGACGGATTCCGCTCCAAACCGCGGTGTGTTTACCTCTCCTTCACGGAAATTTCTACCCGGTTGTCCAAAGTTGCAGGGAGCCGTTCGGCTCAGCACACCTGTTTGGCGGGGCTGCTGTTCGGTTTCGTTTCGGAAGAGCTTGGCTGAAAACGCGCCACATCCGGCGAGAAACTGCTCACGAAGCCGCGGGGTGCTTTGGAGTTCGCGGAGGAGGGGAACGAACAGCCTGGCTTTCGCACTTGATTTTTCTCACGCACGGCCGAATCCTTCCCTGAGAACGTCGCAAGCTTTCTGCAGCCGGGGTGGCACAGTCATTGCTAAATCCGTTGGCTGAGTGGGGAAGCCAAAACGTGCCTCAAGCCGGCGCGAGCCGGATCACCGTGTAGCATGTAACACTGCAAAACAATCGATTACAGTCAGAGACGCTGCCATGAGAAAAGCCACTTGTCTCACCAGCCTGGCAATTCTGCTGGGTGTTCTCTCGACACTGCTTGGAGCTCCGGGGAGGGCTTTGGGGCAGGCGTGTGACACGGTTACCATCACCAAGGACATCATGCTGATCCCCCGTGATCCCAAAGCGGTCGCGGTGAGGTCCGACAAGCCCTACAAGTGGACCAAGTGCGCCGTGAACGTCCGCGTGGCGGAAGGGGCGTACTACAAAATCTACGTGAACACCAAGAACGACCTGGACCAACCCAACGAGAGCTACTTCCTTACGGTTCTGTACCCGGATAGCAGTTGGTCGCCCGTCTGCGATCCGAATCTGGGCTACTGGCGTGTGGTTCCCGACACTTCAACGAACGACACCACTGGACTCCGTTACGCGGGCACGTTCTACTTTCGGCCTGGTGTGAACAAAGTGCTTCTGGAGCACTACGCCAGAATTGTCAACGACTACCCGGACCTCTGGATTGGCCCCTCCGACAGCGCCAGCATTGCCAACGGCACGCCGAACAGCGTGCACGTCTACGAGATGATGTTCGAGAAGTCGTCACCAGACCAATTCGACCTGGTTGTTAGTTACGTGGCCGCGACCGACACGCTGCTACCGGTGAACGGAGTGGACCAGAAAGCTGTGTTCGCGGGGCAGTCGTACAGGCTGAAGCTCACTGTGACCAACCTGGGCGTTGATTCCGTTGACGCTGTGACAATCTGGGCCACTGTGCCCGATTCGGTGAGCTTCGGTGGGTTCAGTCTTGCCCCCAGCGCGGTTCGTGATGACACCGTTTTCTGGGAGGTCGGCAAGATGTACGCTGGGGACAGCTTGACACTGACGTTCGACGCGACAGTCTCCGACAGCATACCGTCGTCGCCGTTGTTGCTCCACTCCGAGTGCCTGGCGAGAGGACGGTGTGAGACCAACATGAGCAACAACTCCGGTGAGACCAACGTGTACGCATTTCCGGCACCACCACCGCCCAGGTCCGATCTGGCGTTGCAGCTCAGCGTCACTACCGACACGACTCTGCTGGTCAGCGGGGTGATGAGGCCGGTGGTCGCACCGGGTGGGCAGTTCGCGGCGCAGCTCCAGATCGGCAACAATGGGCCGGACCCTGCCCAGCAGTTCGTGACCTGGCTGCTGGTTCCGGATTCGGTGCAGCTGAGCGGATTCAGCCTGCAGCCAACGCGTACTGCGGGCGACAGCCTCTTCTGGAACATGACAGGGCTTGGCGTTGGTGGGTCTGTGACAATCAGTTTTAAGGGGCAGGCGTCTGCGAATTTGCAGAGCCTGCCGTGGCCGTTTGTTCTTCGGGGTGGTGTGCGCTACGAAGCGGATCCAGCACCCGAAAACAACACTGACCAGGAAACCATCGTCGTTGTGGATCCCTGCAACTTCCTGCGCCCGGGCCAGGCGCAAATTCGAGTGAACAAGCAAACAGTTCAGGTTGGTGACTCGGTTGCGGTGGAGGTATCCTTGCCTGACCGGGTCGCGAGCTGGGATGTGTGGGTTCGCTACACCGACGGCGAAATCGATTCCACCTACTGGGACGCCTTCATTGCCTCTGCTCCTCTCGTGGCGAACCAGTGGATTACCCTCGTTCCACCCTGGGTCGCGGACCGTCTGAGAGGGGCGGGAGAGCAGGAAAAGGTCACGTTTGAGGTACGAGCCGCTGACCGGTGCGGCAACAATTTGATCGCCCAGGCCTCGGTGACGGTGCGAAGCAGCAACGACTTTGTACTCAAGAAAAATGTCTTCCGACCTGGAGCCGGTGATCCGGTCGTGATCAGGTTTAAGTTGAGTTCGAACCGGGTGGCTCGCCTGGACCTTTACGACATTACCGGCTACTGGGTGACAAAAATCGCTGAAGGACCCTACCAGGCCGGATGGAACGAGTTGAGCTGGGATGGCCGCACGGAAAGCGGCAAACTGGTCGGGAGTGGTGTCTACATCGTGACCATCCGTTCTGGCAATTTGCACGCCTGGAAGAAAGTGATCATAGTGAGATGAGCGGACGATGAGAGCAGACACAACGGTAAAGCACACGGGCGCGCTTGTACTCACTGCGCTGATTCTCTCTTTCGGCGCTGACTCGGGTAACGCGCAGGTTCGTTCTGGAGCGGCATTTCTGAAAATCATGCCCGGCTCGCGCGTACAGGGCCTGGCGTACAACACAACCGCTCTGCTTGACGAGCAGAATGCCTTTTGGGGCAACCCCGCTGCCACGGGACTGGCAAGGGAGTGGCAGTGGTCGTTTACCTACACGCGCTGGATTGCTGGCATCTACAACCTGTCGGCCAACTACGGTCGGTGGGTCCGTGCCCCCTGGGGCTGGCGAAACCACATCGCCCTGGGGTTGAACTACTTAGGCGTGAAGGAATTCGACAGCTCAGGTGGTGCCGCAGCGCCGGCTTCAGCCAGCGACATGCTTGCCGTTCTGGGCATTGGCAGCCCCGTGTCACTCATTTCAGACAATCTGTCCGTCGGG
Source organism: Calditrichota bacterium (assembly GCA_013152765.1). Lineage (GTDB taxonomy): Bacteria > Zhuqueibacterota > Zhuqueibacteria > Oleimicrobiales > Geothermoviventaceae > Geothermovivens. The sequence continues at coordinate 3,112 of JAADFT010000183.1, forward strand.
GCAAATCTGAAGTACATGCGCAGCCAGCTCCAGGGCTACCACGCTGGGTCATTCATCCTCGATCTGGGAGCGTTGTACCGGACGAAGCGTTTTCGGCTGAGCAGGTCCGACTCAAGCCTCCTCCGTTACGGCATCCTGTCGTTCGGGGTGTCGGTCAGCAACCTGGGTAAGCCGTTGAACTTCGACGTCGAGAGCACCCCGCTGCCGCGCATGTTTCGGGCGGGCGTGGCTTTCTACGCAGGAAAACACGAGGGGCTGCAGTTTCAGATCTCTACGGATTACAGGGCCATCCGGGATGAGACCGCCACAGTTGGGGTAGGAGCGGAGGTCTCGTGGCGACGCCGACTCGCGATTCGCGGCGGCTACAACTTCAACGACAGGTACCTGAGTAAGTTTTCTCTGGGCTTTGGCCTGCGCCTGGACGACGTCCAGTCCCGGCTCCACTCCACTGTGACCGGCCGAAACAACGGCCTGTGTCTCGACATGGTCGGGCTTCAGAACAACGATTTCTTTGCGAACGCCTACCGTGTCACCGTCGGCTACATTCCGCTGGAGCCGGAGGTTGTGGGATTCCTGGCGGAACCCGATGCCGTCTACGCGCCCACCGACACGGTGACGCTGGTCTGGCGCGCCACGCGGGACCCCGATCTGTTCGACGACACGTACTACGGCTACGTGGTCACGCGTGACCGGGACGAGTTGGCCAGGTTCATTCGCGCGGTCGAGGACAGTTCAGACAGATTCCGTGCGGGTTTGCCGGGTGCCGTAGCCTTCGGTACCAACGTTGTTCCGGTTGTCCTCAAGGGCAACCCGAAGTTGGAGGAGTGTTCGGTCGTGCTGGGAACTCTGCCCCCTGGCGACTACTACTGGACAGCGTGGGCTTACGACCGCGACAACCATGTGCGCTTTGCCAGCCAGTTGGGCGAGAAAATCCGCCACTTCCGTGTGGTGCAACCGCCGGTTGTGAAACCGGCGGCTCCGCCAGACACAACGGCGGACCTGGTGCTCCAGAAAAGCGTTGGCACGAATCCAATTCGGCTGGACATCAACTTTGAGTTCAACTCGGCGCGGTTGAACCAAAAAGCGCGCGAGCTGCTCTACATGCTGGGTTCGGCGCTGCTTTCGGACGAGCTGAAAGACTACCACGTGGAGCTCGGCGGACACACCGACACCCGGGGGAGCGAGGAGTACAACCTGAAACTTTCGCAGCGCCGCGTTGACGCCGCGAAGCGTTTCCTGGTTCGGGTGATGGGCATCGACTCAAGCCGGATTACCGCGGTGGGCTACGGCGAGTCGCGACCGCTGATTCCAAACGCCCAAACTGAAGCCGCGCACGCCATCAACAGGCGGGTGGAACTGAAGTTCTCCAAGATGGGCACGGACTCACTGAAACAGTTGCCCATAGTGCTGGCCGGAGACAAGTTCACGTTCACGATCACGGTGGTGAACCTTGACACGGCCCGTGCGCGCCACCTGCAGATTCGCGACTCCATGCCGGACACGCTTCGCCCGGCAGGATTCAGCCTGGAGCCGGACAGCCTGACTTCTCGCGAGATCGTGTGGAGCGCTGATTCGCTGGCTGGGAAAGGAACCTTGAGGATCGACTTCAACGTGCAGGCGCCGCGTTTTGTGGAGTGGAATCCGTTCAAAGCGGTCAACCGGGCCATCGTGACTGCGTGGAACGACACCAATTTGACCAACAACGCGGACTCCGCCAGCGTTTACGTGATTGGCATGCCCGACACGATTGTGTACTTCGGGTTCGACAGTACCAGCATTCGGAAGCAAGAGCAGCACGTTCTCGTGGTCTGGGCGCGCTACCTGCAGCGAATGCCCAAGATTCCGCTGCTGATCGAAGGACACACGGACAGCAAAGGATCCGCAAGCTACAACCTGAGGCTTTCGCGGAGGCGCGCGAAGGCAGCCAGAGATTTCATCATCAAGTGGTTGGTAGAACACACGAACGTTTCGCCGGAGGAGCTGGACATCAAGATCGTGGGGTACGGTGAGAGCAGGCCAATCGCCACCAACGAGACGGAAGAAGGCAGGCAAAAGAACCGTCGAGTGGTGATTCGAATTCGACCAGAAGACTGACGGACTCGGGCAGCGGGGCTGAGTCTCGGAGCCGCCACTTTGGCTTGACCGAAGTGGCGGCTTTTTTGTGGGCCTAAGGGAAAAATTGGGACGTACGCTGACGCTCCGGAGGAACGGCATTTGGGCTGGTTTCCTGTAGCGACGTGCGAAAAAAGCATCAGGCAGGACCCCGTTCTGTGACACCCTGCAGACGAAGGC
>JAADFT010000184.1 GCA_013152765.1 Calditrichota bacterium
CAAAATCAGCAGGAAGGGCCGTCCGCTCACCCTGACGCTACCGGTCAATGACGCCACCGAACACGTCCCGCACGACCCGAACAATCTCGTCGTGCACCAACCCGTTCGAGGCAATCACGTTGCCCGTCCAGATGGGGCTTCCGTCGTCCGCGAAATCGGTGATTCGACCGCCCGCTTCCTCGATCAGGAGCGAACCCGCCGCGATGTCCCACGGGGCAAGCCCAATTTCCCAGAAGCCTTCGCAACGACCAGCGGCAAGGTAGGCGAAGTCCAGCGCCACAGCGCCCAGGCGCCGGATGCCGGAAAACCGGAGGAAAAGCCGCTTGAACGACTCCAGGTAGCGGTCGATGTGCTCTTTGGAACGGAACGGGAAGCCGGTGGTCAGCAACCCCATGCTTGGGTCGCCGATGCTGGAAACCCGAATCTGCTGGCCATTCAGGAACGCCCCGCCGCCTCGCGTGGCCCAGAACTTGTCGCCACGCGTGGGGTCGCCAACCACGCCCACCACAATGCGACCGTCCACTTCGAGGGCGATCGACACGGCAAACACCGGGAAAGCGTGGATGAAGTTCGTCGTCCCGTCGAGGGGATCGATGATCCAGCGGAAGTTTCCCTCAGCCTTGGTCGACTCCTCGGCGTAGATCAGGTGGTCGGGGTGACGACTCAAAATGTAGTCGATGATCGCCTGTTCCGACTCACGGTCGGCCTGGGTCACGTAGTCGAACTTGCGTTTCCGGTCGACGTCTGCTGTGGCAATTTTGCCGAGGTGGCTGCGAAGCACGTTGCAGCCAGCGTCCGCCGCGCCTAAAGCCGTTTTCAGAAAATCCTGCCAGTTCTCAGCCATTCATTCTGCCCTTCCGCGAAAACGAGCGCTTTCCGAGGTTTCCACAACAAGCCGGGGCCTCTGGCAGATTGCATCTGCTTCAGGTTCACACCGGCACATTTTTTCAAACAACATATCAAGCGTCACAACCTGCGAATCAGGCTCCCGAAACCCGGTTCGAGGGCCCAACTCTGTTCGAAAAAACGAGATCGTGGCAAACCCGGTGGCAACTTGAGCCAGCAGAACCAATTCTCAGAACACGAGAGCAGGCAAACCACCGCGGGAGCGCTTCCCTCCACGCTCCCGGCCTGCGTGAACCCGAGTTGTGTCTACGGCTTCAATTCCACAATCGTGACGCCGATGTCCCCCTCTTCCCAGGTGCCGAGGCGGTAACTGAGCACCCGCGGGTCCTTCTGCAAGTAGCGACGAATCTGCTCCCGCAGCTTGCCCGTCCCCTTGCCGTGGATGATCCGCACCTGCTCGAAGCCGGCCAGCACGGCGGCGTCCAGGTAGCGATCCACCTGTTCCAGCGCCTCTTCCACAGTCAGGCCCCGGATGTCGAGCTCGTCGCGCACGCTGGGGGCTGTCTCTAAGGCAAAGCGCGACCCGCCCCGACTGCGCCGCTTCTTACCGCCGGACTTCACCTCCAGCTCCGAAACCGGCACGCGCATCTTGACCGAACCCGCTTCCAGCAACACACGCCCGTCCTCGTCCGGCTCGTCCAGCACGCGCCCCTCGGTGCCGAACTTCTTCCAGACGACCTCCTCTCCAACCGCCACCGGTCGAGAGACCTGAGGTTGCTGCACCTGCTCTTCTTTGCGGAAGCTTTCCAGCAGCTCCCGGGTCCGTCGGCGTTGCTGCTCCAGCTCTTCGCGCGCCGCCCGCACCGCCTGGCGTTCCGCTTGCGTCTCGCGGATTTCCCGAATGGTTCTCTCGACGAGAGCGTTCGCTTTGCGGAGGATTTCGTCTGCCTCTTCGAGCGCCTGTTTTTTCCGCGCCTTCTCCTCCCGCTTGAGCTCCTCCACCTTCTGCCGGTAGAGTTTGACGAGCCCTTCCAGCTCGGACTCCCGGATCGACAGCTTTCGCGAGCGCTCGTCCAGATCCTGAATGCGCCGCTCCAGATCCACAATCAGCCGTTCCAGGCGGTGTTTCTCCTCGCCCACAAAGGCCCGCGCGCGTTCGATCAGCTCTTCCGGTAACCCGAGGCGCTCTGCGATTTCGAAGGCGTAGCTCGAACCCGGCACACCGCTGCGGAAGCGGTACGTCGGCTGCAGTGTCTCCGCGTCGAATTCCATCGAGCCGTTCTCAACGCCGGGCGTCTCGTGAGCAAAAGCCTTCAGGGCCCCGTGGTGCGTTGTGACCATCGTCCTGGTCCCCCGCCGCGTGAGCTCCTCGAGAACAGCCATGGCCAGCGCCGCGCCTTCCTCCGGGTCCGTGCCGGTGCCGATCTCGTCTACCAGCACCAGGCTGTCGGCAGTGGCCTCATCGAGAATGCTCTTCAGCTTGCGAATTCGCGACGAGAACGTGGACAGGTCCATTTCCACGGACTGCTCGTCGCCGATGTCCGCAAAAACGCGATCGACAAGAGCAATCTCGCTGCCCATCGTGGCTGTGATGTGCAGCCCGGAGAGGGCCATGACCGTCAGCAACCCAACCGTTTTCAGCGCCACGGTTTTGCCGCCGGCGTTCGGCCCGGTGACGACCAGGGTCGTGAAATTCTCTCCAAGGTCAAGATCCAGCGGCACGACGCGTTTCGGATCCTTCCAGCGCAACAAGAGCAGCGGGTGCCGCCCCTGAAGCAGGCGGATTCTGCCGTGGGTGTTGAAAACCGGCTCCGTGGCCTGCAGGTCTTGAGAAAAGCGCGCCTTGGCATGCAGCCGGTCCAGAGCCACCAGCACCTTGAAGTTCTGCTCCAACCCCGGGAGCTCGCCCCGCACCAGGGCCGTCAGGCGTTTCAGGATCCGCTCGATTTCGCGCTGCTCCTGCACGCGGAGTTCCTGCACCCGATTGTTGAGCTCAAACGCTTCGACCGGTTCGATGAAGTAACTCTGGCCGCTTGCCGAATGCCCGTGAATGAGGCCCGGCACCTTGTTACGGTGTTCCTCCTTCACCATCAGCACGAGGCGCCCGTCGCGCAAGGTCACCAGGTCCTCCTGAAGCAGCCCCTGCCGGGCGAGCTCACGCTGCAGCGCCTCCATTCGACGCCGGGCATGCTCCTGGGTCGAGACGATCTGTTTCCGCACCCGCGCCAGGTCGGGACTGGCACGGTCCAGCACCTCGTACGTCTTCAGGTCGATGGCGTAGGTGATTTCCTTGTGCAACCAAGCGAAGCTGGCAACCGGCTCGATCAGCTCGGCGAGTGCCGGGTAGCGATCGAGCTTGCCGCGGAAATACTTCCGCAGGGTCGTGGCCAGAGTCGCCGTGGTGCTCACCTCCACCAGCTCCTTCGGTGAAAGCAGATTGTCCTCGATGCTGGCCTTGCGGAGGTGAGGCCGGATGTCCGGGAAGGCGTCGATCGGAAAGGGATCGTCGAAATCCAGTACGCGCCGCATTTCGGAAACCAGTGCCTGCTCACGGCGCAGGGCCTCCGAATCATCGAAAGGACGACAGGCCCGAAGCTCGGCCGCCCCTGGCTCCGAAAGCGCGTACGGCTCCAAATGCTCGAGGAGCCGGTCAAATTCTAAAGTTCGCAGCGTTTCTTCCCAGTCACTCATCTTTTGTTCCAGGCAAAGAGGGCAGTGTTTGCGGCAGTCCGTAGCTGTCCAGGAGCGATTTCACCTGGCTTTCCAGGATCTTCTGCCGGAAATTCTGTTGCAGTTCTTCCGCGAATTTCTTGGTACCGGGCCAGAGTCTCCGAACCACGTTGAACGTCATCGGGAGTACCTGACGCATCACAGGAACGAGGGCTGAGTCAGCGCGAGCCTGGGCGGTGGTACCGGTCAACGGCAGGAGGGAAACCACCAAGGCCAGCGCCCCGGCCAGGATGCTCCCCTTGATCAGCCCCACAGCGCCGCCGGCGAGCCGGTCGATCCACCGCAAGCGAACAACCCGCAGGAATTTCACCAGCACAGCGATTACTACCTGAAACGCAACCACCACCGTGCCGAACACGATCACAAAAGCCAGAACCGACAGCACCGAAACAGGCCAGGCAATGATCTGCCCCAGAAGCCTCGTGGCCACATCGAGGTACCGGATGGCGAGGATCAACCCCAGGACAAGGCCGACCAGTCCAAACGTCTCCCGGAGAAACCCGCGTAGCACGCCTCGCACCACGAAGAACGCGAGGATCACGAGAATAATCAGGTCAAATGCGTTCACGTCCCCTGCTCACCAGGTTTTGTTCGAAACCCCAGCGTTGAGCCATTCCAACACAGCTTTTTGGCACTGCCGAAAGCGCGCTTTGCATTCCGGAACGGCACAAACGAAAAAGAGTGGACTCTACGGCCCAACGTCCGCATCGTCCACTCTTTGGAATCGCGTTTCGTCTGTCGGAGAAATCGCCCTACGACAATTTGCGTCGCACGACCTCCTGAACGGTCTGTCCTTCCGCCTTGCCGCGGAGTTGGCGCATGACCTCGCCCATCACCTTGCCGAAGTCACGCATGCCGGAGGCACCGAGACGCGCGATTGCGTCGTCCACAACCTTCTCGATCTCCTCCGGGGACATCATCTTAGGCAGGTACGACCGGATGATGGCCAGCTCGCGCTCCTCTTTCTCCACCAAGTCCTGCCGGTTTCCCTGCCGGTAGAGCTTGATGGCCTCTGTACGCTTTTTCGCTGCCGACTGGAGGACGGCAATTTCGTCCTCTTCGGTCAGCTCGCGCTGCTTCGCGATCTGGGCGTCTTTCAACATCGCCCGGAGGCCACGAATCGTGTCCAGGCGCACCTTGTCGCCCGACTTCATGGCCTCTTTCATGTCTTCCAGGAGCTTCTGCTGGACGCTCATCCCGTCTGCCTCAGCCCTACCGACGGCGTCCTTCCAACAAAGCCATCAGCTTACGCTGTTTCCGCCTGGCAGCAGCCAGTTTCCTCTTCCGCCGCTCCGACGGCTTCTCAAAATGCTGATGCTTCTTGATGTCGGACATCAAGCCAGCTTTTTCGCACGCCTTGTTGAAGCGCTTCAAAGCTTTCTCAAAGTCTTCGCCTTCACGAACCCGAACACTCGGCATGTACCGCAAAACCTCCTTTCTGTTTGTTTTTTGGCTTCCTAAGGCACGCGCAATATAGCAAAGGTGCGTTAGAAATGCAAGCGATTTCGAACTTGAAACAATTTTTCGGCCGCGTACTTCATTGGTTTCTTTAACCTTGCGGCATTCCAGCCCCTGCTACGCTCATCCGGAACGCACACTCTGGTCGCTTCAACTCCTACCCTTCCACCAGTAGGTCGGACGCAAAAACGGAATCTTGAGCGCCCGAGGCAAGAGTCCGCCCGGGGATCAAATCTCCGGGCTAGCAAGAAAATCCGCCTGCTGAAGCAGGCTTACCTCGCGCAAATATCAGCAGCCTCGCCCATTGAGGAGACTGCGTTCGTGAAAGGTCACCCACATCTTGACGTAGCAGAACTAAGGGGGAAA
>JAADFT010000185.1 GCA_013152765.1 Calditrichota bacterium
TCCAGAGGAATACCTAGGAAGAATTGCCGCAACATGAAAATGTAAAACGGAACACCGAAAAACGACGGGACAATCAGCGGCTTAAATGTGTTGACCCAGTGGATCTTGGCGAAAACGATGTACAGGGGAATGATCGTCACCTGAAACGGCAGCATCATCGTGGACAGCATGATGACAAACAGCACGTTGCGCGCCCGTGCCCTCAGTCGCGCGAAGGCAAAGGCCACCACGGAACAGGAAAAAAGCAGCGGCACCAGGCGTCCGACGGTCAGGACGATCGTGTTGCGGAAAAACGTGGTGAACGGCAAAGCCTGCCAGGTCTCCAGGTAATTTCGGAAGCGGAGCACTTTCGGAATCCAGACCGGTGGGTAACTCAGCACCTCCGTCTCCGTCATGAGCGAGCTGATCACCATCCAGTAAAATGGGATCAACATGATCACGGCGCCAGCGATCAGCAAACCGTACACCAGACCACGACCGAGGCGGCGCCGCCAACGAATGCTGTGCGGAAGTGTCAGTGCCACGCGTTACCTCTGCGCCTCGTAGTACACCCACATCGTGGACGAGCGGATGATCAGCAGCGTCACAATCAGGATGATCACAAACAGGACCCAAGCGAGCGCCGACGCGTAGCCCATCCGGAGGTACTCAAACCCGTTGCGGTACAGGTAGAGCACGTAGAAGAGCGTCGCGTTGTTGGGTCGCCCGTCCGTGAGCAGGTACCCCTGGGTGAACACCTGGAACGTGCCGATGGTCCCCATCACGAAATTGAAGAAAATCACGGGGCTCAGCATCGGCAGTGTGATGTGGCGAAACTTGCCCCAGGCTCCGGAGCCGTCGATTTCGGCCGCTTCGTACAGCGAGTGCGGGATGCCCTGCAGTCCGGCCAGAAAAATGATCATGCTCGTGCCGAAGCTTCCCCACAGGCTCATGAGCATGATCGAAGGCAACGCCAGGCGCTCGCTCGTCAGCCAGTTCTGCGGCGGGATCCCCAGGAGTCCCACGAAGAAATTGAGGATTCCCTCCGGGCTCAGGATCCACAGCCACAGCAGGGAACTGGCCACGATGGGCAGAACCGTGGGCAGGTAGAAAATGGTGCGAAAGACGCCCAGCATCCGGACTTTCTGGTTCAGCAGAATCGACACCAGTAGCGACAGAGCCAGCTGTACCGGCACGAGAACGAACGTGTACACCGCCGTCACCCGCAAGGACTTCCAGAAAAGCGGGTCTTCCCTGAACATGTGTACGTAGTTCTGAAGGCCGATCCACTTTGGCGGTGTGATGATGTCCCACTTGGTGAAGCTGATCACGATGGAAGCCACCATGGGGCCAATCACAAACAGGATCAGGCCCAGCCACCAGGGGGACGTGAAAATGTAGAAATCACGTTCTTCTCGTCGGGCAAGTCCACTTCGACGAGGTCGTGATGTCGCCTTCTTACTCAAATCGGGCCTCGAATGCTCGGGACTCTGCTCAGTCAGTCTCTCCGGAGCAGAACCTACGGTTGATTCGCAAAGGTCTCGTCCAGAATCCGCTGCACCTTAGGCTGCGCTTCAGCCAGAGCTTCGGCAGCCGTTTTCTGGCCCATCCGGATCATCTGCCACACGTCCTTGGTGAGGTAGTTGTTCGCCTCCGTCGGAATGATCGGCATCACCGAAGGCGGCTTCTTCAGAACCTGCTGCGCAACATCAAAGAACACGTCAAAGTGCGGTGGCGCCAGGTCCGGATCCATCCACAGCTCCTTGTGTTCGATGAGCCGCTTCAGCATCGGGATGTCGAAACCCAAACGTGACCAGATGATCCGCGCAGGCTCGCTCCACATGTAGCTAAGCCACTTGTAGGCCGCTTCAGGGTGCGGGGACTTGGCCCAGATTCCCGTGATGGCGCTCGCCGAAAACGTGCTGCGCCCGCCAGGCTCGGTGGGCGGAGGCGCCACATCGTAGGGATCCTCCATTCCGCGAAGCCGCGCCACCATCCAGGGGCCGCAGTGCATCATCGACACCTTGCCGCGTTTGAAATCCTGCCATGCCGGGCTCATCCCAGCCAGCTCCTCCGGAGAAACGCCCGGGGCAACGTGGTGAACCAGCGCCAGATCCGCCGCTCGTTGCAGCCCCTCGACAGTCCTGGGCTCCGTGAGCTGCGCCACACGAAAATTCGAGCGGAATGGCTGCCCACCGTTGATCGTCACGTACAGCCACATGATCCACTCGCCGTACATTCGGTAGCCCCAGCGCGTCACGTGGCCGGAGGCATCGCGCTTGGTCAGCACTTTGCAGCAGTGGACAAACGTGTCCCAATTCCACTTCCCTTCGGCGGCGTACTCGTTGGGCGTTTTCAGCCCAGCTTCTCTGAAATGCCGGACGTTGTAGAACAGGACGAGCGGGCCAAGAGCCGACGGGATGTTGTAGGTCTTGCCTTCCCACTTGCCCAGCTCGAGCACACCCGGCACGAAGTCGTCGGGGTTGAAATTGGGGTCCTTGGCCAGGAAATCGTCGATGGGCCGGAGCACCCCCTTCGGGACCATGTCGGCAATCTGGACCGTGAAAACGTCCGGTGCGATGTCTGCCGCCAGGAGGGCCAGGATTTTCTCCTGGTACTTGAGGGGAATCAGTTGTAGCTTGACCAGGATGTCGGGGTGCCGTTTCTCGAAGTCCGCAATCAGCTCTTCCCAGGCGTGTCGCTCGGCAACACCGCCCCAGATCGCGAACGTTACAACTGTCTTGTCCGGAGGAGGGCTTTCGGGCCGGTAGAGAAAAAACGCCCAGATTGTGGAGACAACAATCAACGACCACAGGACGATCTGGGCAAGTTTTTTCATCGTGGAATCGGTCGGTGCGTTCGGAGGTTCAGATTCGCGCGAAACATCAATGTTTGGAAACCGCCAGAAACGGTAAGAAAACTGGCACTCACAACGGTCTTAACTTCCCTTCTTCCTTCTCGCGCAAGGCTTCCTCGACAAGAAAATCGAGTTCTCCCGCCGCCACATCTTTTTCGATCTGCGCGTCCCACTCGTCCTGATCCTGCTCAGGCTCTCCCTTTCTCGGACGCACGAAATTATTCCGCGAAAAGGGACGCATCTGGCTACCTCCCGAGCAGCGCGGAGATGCGACGGAGCCCTTTCCCCTTTTTGCTTAAAGCCAAGCGACTCACTCCGCCTTGCCCTCGCGCTCCTTCGCTTCCATCACTTTACAAGCGTACGCGTACGAGTCCAGGTGCCCAATGTCCAGCAACTCCCCGTCGAAATGCCAGGCGTACACGGGGACCACCTTGTGGAGCCAGGCCACCAGATTGCCGGGAGCATCTTTGTTGTTTCCTTCCTCCAGGTAGCGTCCGATCAACGGCAGCGTCTCCCGCCGCAGAAAGTACAGCGTCGGACAAGCGTAGTTTGATTTCGGCTCCTTCGGCTTTTCCTCAAAGCCAACGACTCTGCCGGAATCGTCCACCTCCACGACGCCAGTGCGGCGCAGAAAATCCAGATCGTCGATCGTCCGGATGGTCACCGTGTCGGCACCGACCTGGCGGAAAAAAGCAAACGGTTCCGAGAAGTCGAAGGGAAAAATGTTGTCGCCGGAAGAAACGATCAGCTCGTCGTCCACGTCGTGCGTGCGAATGACGAACTGGATGTCGCCGATCGCGCCCAGCCGCGTTTCGTTATCCCAGGTCCCGTCGTCCACAATCTCCAGGTGCCGCCAGGGCCAGTCCCTGGCGTGCTTCACTTCGTCACGCCACTTGACAAAGTGCGGGTAGAAACGACTGTTTGTCACCACAAAAACGGTGTCCAGTTCCGGTACTGTGGCCAGGCGTTCCAAAAGGTAGTCCAGTACACGCCTCGAGCCCACCGGCAGCAACGGTTTGGGCCGATCCTTGGTCAGGGGGTACATCCGCGTCGCGTAACCAGCAGCCAGAACAATCGCTTTCACAGCAGGCGCACTCCGTCGTCTGTTGAACAGAAATCCACTGCCACTTTGTCCGCGTACTCCGGGAAGCGTTTGGGGTACTCTTCCAGCACGCGCACCCGGATGGCTTCCCGGTAAGCGGGATCCACCAGTCCGATGCAATTCCCCCTGAAGCCCGCCCCGCTGAATCGCGCGCCGAACACTCCGTCCGTTTCCGTGAGGATCTCGTAAATGGCGATCAGCGGTGGGCTACCCGACTCGTAGTCTCGAATGGAGCTACGACCGGAGGCGTTCATCAACCTGCCGAAGCTCTCCAGATCCCCTCGCTGCCAGAACTCGAGTCCTTCCCGAACGCGCTGATTCTCCGTGTAGAAATGCCTCGCGCGTCGAGCCAGAACATCCGGCAGCTGGTCCAGGTACTGTTCGAACACTTCCTCCGGGACATGTCGAAGCTTGGGGCGCCCCGGAACTGGCAATCCGGCCTTCTGCAAGAGCAACCGTGCAGCCTCCTCGCACTCGGCCACGCGCCGGTTGTAGCCGGTTCCCACCAGCCCCTTGCTCACACCCGAGTACACAACCACGAACTCAAAATCGGGCATTACCTGGGGGACTTCGTACAGGTCGTAGTCCTCGGTGGCCGTGTCCAGGTACATCAACTTGCCACGGCGACTCAGCAAGATGGCCGACTGATCCAGAATGCCGTTGTTGAGCCCGATGTAAACATTTTCGATGAAACGATCAAGAGAAATGTTGTCTTTCACAAGGATTTTTAAGCCGTTTGCGTACTCCAGTGCAAGCAAGTAAGCCAAACCAACCGACGCCGACGAGCTGAGACCACCGATGGGCATGTTCCCTTCCAGGACCCCGTCGATGCCCACCTCGATCCGGTAGTGCTCCTGCAGCGCCAGGGCCGCGCCGCGGGCGTAATTCCCCCAGTCGCCGTCCTTCTTCGGCGGAATCTCCCGCAAATCGAATTCGACGCGTCCAGGAAAGTTCAGACTCTCCAGGCGCACACGGCCGGAGAAATTCGGCGCGAAGGCCAGCAACGTGCTCCGGTCGATGGCCACGCCGGTAACACGCCCCAACTGGTGGTCGACATGCGCCCCAAGCGGAGCGATTCTGTAGGGGGACCGTACAAGACGCACGTCCTCTTCCCTGGCGCCAAAACGGTGAACCACTTCCTGAACCAGGCGTTCCGCCCGTCGTCGATCCCGTTCGCTCAGCGAGCGCAAATCCAGAATGTCAAAGGCTGTTTTCCCTGCCTCAATTTGAGACGTCAGTGAGACCATTTCGTGCTCTTTCCAGCTTTGTTTGTCTGACCTTGCTGTTTCGAACTCCGTCCCGTGTTCAAAGTTCGTACCAGAAACGGCAGTTGCCAGTTGGCAGTCGGCAGTAGGCAGTGGGCAGTTCGCAGTCGGCGGCGGTCAGTTTGCGAAATCGCAGCACTGCCTGGATGGCTCAGAACACCGGTCCTGCCTGCACAAAC
>JAADFT010000186.1 GCA_013152765.1 Calditrichota bacterium
CTACGACGAAGGGGCGCTGCTGGAGCCACTGGGCGTTGCCCTGCACTCGGTGCGTTTGGGCCATGTGAAGCCGGGGACTTCCGCCGCAATCCTCGGCGTAGGGCCCATCGGCATGAGCACGCTGGAAATCCTGCGAGCTGTGGGCGTCACACAGATCGTCGTTACGGACCCGCTGGACTACCGTCTGGAAATGGCTCAGCAGCTCGGCGCGGATCTGGCGCTCAATCCCGAGCGCGAAAACGTGGTCGAGGCGGTTCGCGACTGGACTGGCGGCCGCGGCGTGGATGTCGTGTTCGAAGCGGCTGGCGTGCGCGAAACGCCGGAGCAGGCGATGGAAATGGCGCGACCCGGTGGAAATGTGGTCCTGATCGGCATCCCCGTGGACGAGTGGATCCAGTTCAAGTCCACGCCGTCCCGCAGGAAAGGCCTCACAATCTACATGGTCCGGCGCATGAAACATGTGTACGAGGCAACCATCCCGATGGTGGCGAAGGGACTGGTGAACCTCAAGCCCATGATTACCCACGTTTTCCCGTTTTCGAAGGCCGAAGAAGCCATGGCGACGTCGGTGCACTACCGCGATGGCGTGTTGAAAGCCGTAGTGCACGTGGACCAGTGGGAGTAGCGGGCGTGGCGGTGCGTTTGGTGCGGAGCGCTTGTCATTCCGGATCCTGCGGCAAGCTGTCAGCGTAGAGCCGGTGAGGCGAAAGCGAAGTGGAGTGACCGAGTAGTGTGTTGGTGATGTTTCTGCCCGATGAGCCCTTCTTCAGAGGGCGCAATCGGCAAGCCGCCCGTTGGCTTACTCCCTCGGGCGGTGTTTTGCAGGTCTGGTCGGTCGAAAGCTTTGGGAGTTGGCTTGTCTGTTGTTTGCAGGAGGTGCTAAGAATGGAGCTTCGGCATCCGAAGTTCAACCGAATTACTGTTGATCCGGAGAAGTGCTTCGGCAAACCATGCATCCGGGGAATGCGGATACCGGTTTCGTCTATCCTTGCGTATCTCAGCTCCGGGATGACGATCGAGGACATCCTCCGGGAGTGGCCCGAGCTGGAAAAGGAGGACATTTACCAGGCTCTCGCGTACGCTGCTTGGGCTACGGAGGAACGCGTGATGTTTGAGGTGGCTGAGGACTTGAAAGCATGAAATTCCTTCTGAACGTCAATGTCCCGCGATCTCTTTGTCGAGTTCTTTCTCCGCCCAGGGGCACCAGTGCCTGCATGCCGCTGACGTTGGCCTCCGTTCCGCAACGGACGAGGAAATTGTGCAGACAGCACGGCGGATGGGGGCCAGCATCCTGACGCACGACCTTGACTACGGCAAAATTCTCTATTTTTCCGGAATGACCTCGCCTTCGGTGATCATCCTTCGGTTGAGAGATGTGTCTGTGGAACACGTTGGGGCAGTGTTGCGTCACATTTTGCCCCGGCTGGAAAATGATTTGAGAGCGGGCGCAATCGTGACAGTGGAAGAGGGTTCCGTGCGCGTTCGTTCTTTGAAGTAGGATTTGTGACTTCATACGAACGGGCATGAGCCATCAGTCACCGCCAACGGAATCGCAAGGAGGGCAACATGACCGATCGCAAGTTTTCTTTGGGGATTGACTTCGGCACCGAGTCTGGGCGAGCTTTGCTTGTCGACGTGGCGACGGGTGAAGAGGTGGCCACGGAAGTCTACGAGTACCCGCACGGGGTGATGGACCGCGAACTTCCCGACGGAACAAAGCTGGATCCGGACTGGGCCTTGCAACACCCGCAGGACTACCTGGACACGCTGCGTCACACCGTGCTTCAGAAGGGCGGGGTGAAGCCGGAGCAGGTCATTGGCATTGGCATCGACTTTACGTCGTGTACCATGTTACCCATCGACGCACAGGACCGGCCGCTTTGTTTCGACCCGGAGCTTCAGCATCGGCCGCACGCCTGGGTGAAGCTGTGGAAGCACCATGCCGCTGAGCCGGAGGCGAACAAGCTGAAAGAAGTGGCGGAAGCGCGTGGAGAGGACTGGCTCAAGTACTACGGGGGCAAGATTTCCAGCGAGTGGCTTGTACCGAAGATCATGCAAATTCTGGATGAGGATCCCGAACTCTACGAGCGCGCTGACCGCTTCATCGAGGCGGGCGACTGGGTAGTGCTTCAGCTCACCGGACAGGAAAAGCGCAGTTCCTGCCACGCCGGGTACAAGGCGATCTGGCAGAAGGGGGTTGGTTACCCGAGCAAGGAGTTTTTCAAAGCCCTCGACCCGCGGCTCGAGAACCTGGTGGAGGAAAAACTTCGGGGCGAGGTCGTGCCGATTGGTCAAAAAGCGGGTGGACTTACGCCGGAAATGGCGGAGATGGTCGGGCTTCTCCCCGGGACGCCGGTGGCGGTGAGCGTAATCGACGCCCACGTAGGTGTACCGGCCACGGGCGTTGACGGGCCGGGCAAAATGGCGCTCATCATGGGGACGTCCACCTGCCACATGATCGTGTCCGACAAGAAGCTGCCGATTGAAGGGATCAGCGGCGTGGTTGAGGACGGCATCCTGCCCGGATTTTTCGGCTACGAGGCGGGGCAGGCTGCTGTGGGCGACATCTTCGCCTGGTTCGTGCGCAACGCCGTGCCGCCAGCCTACCACGACGAGGCCAAACGTCGCGGCCTGGATCTGCATGCTCTGCTGGAGGAGAAAGCCGCCGCGCTGAAACCCGGTCAGTCCGGCTTGCTGGCGCTGGACTGGTGGAACGGTTGCCGCTCCACGCTCATCGACTACGATCTGAGCGGTTTGCTGCTGGGCATGACCCTCACCACCACGCCTGAGGAGATCTACCGCGCTTTGATCGAGGCTACCGCCTTCGGTACACGCGTCATCGTGGACGCTTTCGTGAACGGCGGTGTCCCTGTGGAGGAGTTTTACGCTTGCGGCGGCCTGACGAAAAACCGGATGCTGATGCAAATCTACGCGGACGTGCTGGGAAAAGAAATCAAAATCGCGCGTTCCGACCTGGCCGGTGCCCTGGGCGCAGCGATGTACGGCGCTGTGGCTGCGGGCAAGAGCGCTGGAGGCTACGACAGCATCAAAGAGGCCATCCCGCACATGGCACACCTGCGGGACGAGAGCTTCAAACCGAACGCAGAAAACCAGAAGATTTACGACCAGCTCTTCGCCGAGTACGTCAAGCTGTACGACCACTTCGGTCGCGGTGCCAACGACGTCATGAAGGTGCTGCGACGCCTGCGCGCTGGGGCGTGAGGTTCTGCAAAAAACGCTCGTTCGGCGAATTCAGCCGGAATCGTGATCCAAACAAAAAGCCTCCCTCGTCGAGGGAGGCTTTCGATTACGGGGGAGTTGTGGAGAACTTACTTCTTCTTTTCCTCTTTTTTCTCCTGCTGAGCCTGCTCTTTGATGAGCTTGTTCAGCCACACCGTGCGGTTGTGATGCACCTCTTCGGCTGGGACCTTTCCATTCAGGCACACCGTATTCATCGGGTACTCTTCCGGGTGGAAAATCACGAAGAAGAAGTGCCACACAACGATGGCCAGCGTGGCCAGAATGGCTTCGTAGTAGTGGACAATCGTAGCGATCGAAATCACCCACGAGCCGAAGATCGCGGTTGCCTGCACCGGGAACCAGAGGCACAGACCCGTGATGCCCATGACCGCCGTGCCCCAGATCAGTGCCCAGTACTCCGCTTTTTCCGCGTAGCTGTACTTGTCGTACTGAGGTTTCTGGTTGCTGAGGCGCAGGTAGTAGCGCATCGTCTGGATCACGTCGGTCACGTCTTTCAGATTCGGCAGCATGTTCTTGATTTCGTTGCGCCCCTGGCGGCTGAAGAACAGCCAGAACAGGTGGTAGATGCTGACGGCGAGCAACACCGATCCGGCAATCCTGTGGATCAGGGCCCGCACAGGTTCCGTCATGCCGATGGCCATCAGTTGCCGGAACAGGAACGCGTTCGGGAACTTCAGCGCGAAACCCGTGATCACCAGCGTGGTGAACGACGTGAGCAGCAGGAAGTGCTGGATGACCATGGACACAGTAAAGCGCTGGATGCCCTGTTCCTTGCGCGCTTTCTTGAATTTTTCGATGACGTAGAAGAGCCAGATGATGAAGTTGTGCAGAAACATCCCACCGATCACGCTCACGATCAGCAGGACGTACAGGTTTTTGATGATGCTGGCTGCCTTCAACTCCGCCGGCGAGCGGTAGTCGTGGATTTTCACGCTCGCGAACTTTTTGCCTGCGCCGGGGTGGCAGCTGCCGCACGTTTTCTCGAGGTTGTTTGGGTTGATGCGGGACCGCGGATCACTTGCCGGCAAAATGTCGTGCACGCCGTGGCAACTCGTGCAATTGGCCGCAACCTTGGAGCCGCGTTTTACGGCCAGCCCATGGTAGCTGCTCTCGTACGTCAGCACCCGGTCCGTGGGAATGCCGTACTTTTCGTTCAGCTTCTCGTTGGAATGGCAGGTGGCGCAAATGGACTGCGACACGCGCTCCGGGCTCACGGGCGAAGTCGGCGACTCTGGTCCCTCGACGGCGTGAGCGCCGTGGCAGTCGGTACAGTTGGGCGCGTCGTGGATGCCCTGCATCAGCGCCTTACCGTGTACCGAGTCCAGGTATTTTTCGGCGATGTCGCCGTGGCAAATGCCGCAGGTGTTCGGGATGTTTTGCCAGTAAATTGGCGATTCCGGGTCGCTGACAGGGCGCAGGTGGTGCGACTCGTGGCAGGTGGAGCAGGTGGGAGCCATGTCGTTGCCGCTTGCTAAGGCACGGCCGTGCGCTCCCTTCATGTAAAGGGTGCCCGGATGCACCACCGGAATGTCGTACTTGGTAGCAAGGGCCTCGTCGCCGTGGCAGGTGTCGCACAGCTTGGGCTGATTTTGCGGCGCCACCTGCGACAGCGAGTCATCCGGAGCGCGAATGTCATGTCGACCGTGACAATCCACGCAGCTCGGTGCGTCGAGATTACCGTTCAGGCGCGAGTTGCCGTGGATGCCCGCAGCCCACTCGTGGTACTCTGTGTCGTGGCACTGAGAGCAGTCCACCGGTTTCAAATCGTGTGCGTGAGGAATCTTGGTGATGTCGGCGTGGCAGTCCGTGCAGGAAAGACCTGCATGCGCCGATTCCTGCAGCACCTTCGGGTCCACATGAGCCGACCGCTGAAGCCCGCGCTCGTCCTTTGTGACAAGCGTTGTGTGGCGGTGACAGCGCATGCACTGGTCGTCGCTGAGCTGGCTCTGGGACCGCGCAGGCGACAGGAATCCTGCGGCAAGCAGGAACGCACTGGCGAAAGCGAGCGCACCTCGCCTGGACAGGAGTGTTGTCATGGGAGCTCCTCCGAAGTGAGGCGGGTTTTTTCGGATCTGTTCCCGGAGCGATGCGTCAAACACGCCTCCTCTGGGCCAAGACATTCGCAGAGGAGGCCAAGAACTTGCCCCGGAACAACTGAGGAAAACCGCAGAACAGGCCGGGCAACGCCCGGCTTTTCGTCCAACTGGTACTGCCTACCACAACGGTGATGAGCTCCCCTTGAGCGGGGCTCCACGGTTAACGCGAGCCCACCCCAAGGGAAGGTTCAAGCGCGCTAAAGATAAGAAGTGATTTTTAATAAAGCAAGTCACATGTAGAAATTCTGAGCTTCTGCGTCTTGGGAAAGTTGCTCCGCGAGCCAGAGCCCAGAGCCTACATGCTTGTCTGCTAACTTCGAGCCCTGAAGCGGGTTTCTCAAGGGCACAACCCGGTCAGAACACATCTTGTCCACCCTACGCGGGCAAAGAAAAAGCCGGAGAAGCCTTCTCCGGCTTTGGAGCAAGTTTTGGACCCGTCATTTCCCCAAATCTGATGCGGGGCGAAAACGCTGACCGTAGCCTGCCAGCTTCACCGCATTGCTCGCAGTTCCTCGAAGAGATTCAGGTACTTGAACTCGCCCCGCTGCGCTGGGACGGGCCCGGCCATGGCGATCCGCAGGTCCCCGGTTAGCGGTTTCATCACAAGGCTCCACACGCAGGCGCCACTGTAGGTGAGTGGGCCAGTGCGCTCGCTTTTGTAGTAGCGGACGTTCTCGGACAGTACTTTGTCTTTCGCCCACATGTCGGCGATGCAATCGGCGTCGAGTAGCTCCCAGTCCACGTATTTGTGGAACTTGGTGCTGTACCGCTCACTGACGAGCTGAATCATTTTCTCGACGGTCATCTTGCCGTAATTTTGCGTAAGCAGTTCTCGGGTTCGGTTGTATCGACCGGTGGACCAGGAGGGCAGCGTCTTCTGCCAGGTCTCGATCGACGTAAGATCCAGCTTGTAGGCTTTTACTTGCTTGGAAGGCATGTTCACGGGGCCGTTGTAGCCCTGCCAGCCTGGCAGGCAGTTAAAATGGTTGGTCGTCCAGAGGATGTCTTTGCCCTTCTCTGGAAAACGCAGAGCCAGGTCGTTTGCGGTGACCTCCACGACGACGGTCTTGTTCGTCTTCGCGTCGCACACCTCGAAGATCTCTCCGCACGCCCTCGGGTAGACAGTGAGGATGTTGATGGCGTCGTCCACGCTGTCGGCGTACTTAAGGATGAGGGCCGTCAGAAAGTGCCAGCCGAGCCCCTTCATCGTTTCCACGTCGGAGCGGCTGATCTGCATGCCCATGGCCACGCCCTTTTCGTTCATGCCCTCGATGCAGGCGATCCAGCCGGGGTACACAGGCGTGAGGTACGCGTACCCTCCATCCGTGGGTTGAACCACCAGCACGATGGGGTTCTCGCGCATCTCTGGCGTGCTGTACCAGTCCATGTTTTTGCCCACGATCATGCTGCCGTCGCGGGTGGCGTCGCCCCAGGCACAGACCGTCATGCAGCCTCCCTGCGGGAAATAGGGAATTCTCCTGCCCGGTGGAATGTTGTCCTCGACGGAGCACGGGCCCTTGTCCAGCATTTTGCTGTCGTTGATCGTGTTCCACATGACGATGTCGTCGTAGGTTAGGTCGGAACCTGCATCCGCCAGGGCGTCGGCCATGCCTTGCATCTCTTCCCTGAACTCCGGCGGGATGAAAGCCTCCATGTACTGTTTGCCGAGCATGATCTTCTTGAGGCCCTTTTCGTAGTCCCCGTGGCCGATGTACAGGGCGAACATGGTGGTGCCGGACTTCAACGTCTTCTCGATTTCGTCTTTCAGGAGTGCGCCGTACT
>JAADFT010000187.1 GCA_013152765.1 Calditrichota bacterium
ATGATGGCGTTCTCTTCCTCGTCCGCCGAAAGGTAAACGATCTCGTCGGTTACCCGTCCGTTCTCCACCTTGCGGTACGGGGTCTCGATGAAACCAAAATCGTTGATGCGCGCGTACGTGGTGAGCGACGAGATCAGACCGATGTTCGGACCTTCCGGCGTCTCGATCGGGCAAAGGCGCCCGTAGTGCGTGTAGTGAACGTCGCGAACCTCGAATCCGGCGCGCTCACGCGTCAGACCGCCCGGCCCTAAGGCCGAAATACGGCGTTTGTGCGTCAGCTCCGCCAGCGGGTTCGTCTGATCCATGAACTGCGAAAGCTGACTGGTGCCGAAGAACGTGTTGATCACCGACACCACGGTGCGTGCGTTCACCAGCTCGCTCGGCGTGAGGCTCTCGCTGTCGCGCAGGTTCATGCGCTCTTTGATAGTGCGAGCCATCCGGGTGAGCGCCAGGCTCATCTGAGCCGAAAGCTGCTCGCCCACAGTCCGCACGCGGCGGTTGCCGAGGTGGTCTACGTCGTCGGCACCGCGCAGACCGTTCCGCATCTCGATCATGTACTTCACCACGCCCACGATGTCCTCGGGCGTCAGCACGGTCTTGTTCTCGGGGATGTTCAGCCCGAGCTTGCGGTTGATGCGGTAACGGCCCACCAGACCGAGGTCGTAGCGCTTCGGGTTGAAGAACAGCCGGTCGAGCAACTGCCTGGCCGTGTCCAGATCGGGTGCCTCGCCGGAACGCAACTGCCGGTAGATGGCCTCCAGGGCATCCTCTTCGGAGCGCGCCTGGTCCTTCCGCAGCGTGTTGGTGATGATGTCCGGCTCGCCCGGCTGGAATTCGCGAATCAGCTTGACTTCGTCGATTCCGGCCTCGCGCAGACGCTCAACGGCCTCTTCCGTCAGCGTTTCCTCGCGGTCCATCAGCAGCTCGCCGGTCTCGAGGTCGATTACCTCGCCAGCAACCCGGCGCCCCAGGACTTCCTGCACCTTGCCGTCTTCCAGCGAAGCTGTTTCCAGCAGGCCGAACAGCTCCAGCAGGTCTTCGTCCCGGGAGTAGCCGATGGCGCGCAACAGAGTGGTCACGGGGAATTTGCGCCGCCGGTCGATGTACACGTACATCACGTCGTTGATGTCCGTGACAAACTCGACCCAGCTACCCCGCAACGGAATGATGCGTCCCGAGTAGACCTTCAGGCCGCTCGGGTGCGTCAGTTCGTCGAAAAACACACCGGGTGACCGGTGCAACTGGCTGACGACGATTCGCTCGGCACCGTTGATAATGAAGGTGCCGTAAGGCGTCATGTACGGCAGGTTGCCGAGGTACACGACCTGTTCGACCGTGTCGGCGTGCGAGCCGTACTCGTCTTTGATCGTCAGCCGCAATTTGGCCTTCAAAGTGGCCGCATAAGTCATCCCGCGTTCGCGGCACTCTTCTACGTCATACTTGGGTTCCTCGACGTAGTACTCCACGAATTCGAGGATGAAATTCTCCCGACTGTCCGTGATCGGGAACGTGTTCAGAAAGACTTCCTGCAGGCCCTGCGCCTTCCGCTTGTGCGGGGGCGTGTGCGCCTGCAGAAACTCGTCGAACGACTTGAGCTGCACCTCCAGAAGGTCGGGCAGCTCCAGCACGGACTTCAGCCGGGAGAAGGATTTGCGCGGCACAGTCATCGTCATGCGGAGATCAACTCCCGAAAAGTCTAAGTGAAACGTCACACTTCGTCAAATTGAGGCTTCGCGGCAACTACTTCAGCTCCACAGTGGCGCCCACTTCTTCGAGCTGCTTCTTAATCTGCTCAGCCTCATCCTTGGAAACGCCTTCCTTGACGGTGCTCGGAGCGCTGTCCACGAGCTCCTTGGCCTCTTTCAGACCCAGGTTCGTGATCTGGCGGATCACCTTGATCACCGGAATCTTGTTGGAGCCGACGTTGCTGAGCACAACGGTGAACTCGGTCTTCTCTTCCTCAGCAGGAGCACCAGCTGGCGCAGCAGCACCAGGTGCCACAGCAGCAGCCACCACCGGAGCCTGAGCGCTCACGCCCAGCTTCTCTTCCAGCATCTTCACCAGCTCGGCCGTCTCGAGCAACGTCAGGTTCCCGATCGCTTCAACCAGGGACTCGAGGTTCCCGTTACCCTTGTTTTCCATTTTTCCCGCTGCCTCTTTTTTCTTTGTTTCCTTCTTCTCTGCCTTTACCTCTTCAGCAACCTTCTCTTCAGCCATCGAGAATTCCTCCTTAAAACAAACGGGCTACCAACTACGCCGCCTCTTTTTCCTTCTTCTCTTTGACAGCCTGCAGCGCGTACAACAGCTTGGTCATGCCACCGGTCAGGGTACGCACAAGCTGCGTGGCCGGGGCATTCAACAGGGCCAGAAGTTGAGCCTGCAGCTCTTGCCTGCTCGGCAGGTCGGCCAGCTTTTCCGTCTCTTCGGCGCCAAACACCTGGCCTTCGATCAGGCTGGCCTTCAGTTTCAGCTTCTGTTTTTCCTTGGCAAAATCCTTCAGGATCTTTGCCGGACTCACCGGGTCCTCAAAGCCAAAGGCCAACCCGGTCGGCCCTTCCAGAAAGCTGTCCAGCTTACCGCTGTGACCCGCCTTCTCCAGAGCAAGCTTCATCAGGGTGTTCTTGGTCACCCTGTACATCACGTTCTCTTTGCGTAGCCGAGCCCGCAAATCGGTAATTTCCTCAACGGTCAAGCCCGTGAAGTCCGTGAGGAAGATTCCCTTGGCCTCCTGGATCTTCTCGGTCAGCAGCTCGACTTCTTGTATTTTCTTCGGGGTAGGCATAACGTCAAGTCCTCATCGACACCTGGTGGTCCTTGTTCCCAGACTCGTTAGCGAAGCTCCGTCAAAAGCTGGTTGCGATCGACCCGGATTCCGGGGCCCATCGTGCTCGACACCGTCACACTGCGCACGTACTGCCCCTTGGCTGCCGGCGGACGCAAGCGCAGCACGGCCTCCATGAACGCCTTGGCGTTTTCCACCAGCTTTTCCGTCTCGAACGACACCTTGCCAATCGGCACGTGCAGGATACCGTAGCGGTCCACGCGGAAGTCGATTCGACCCGCCTTGACGTCGCGCACCGCCTCGGCCACATTCATCGTCACCGTGCCGCTCTTGGGGTTCGGCATGAGCCCGCGGGGACCCAGGATGCGTCCCAGCTTACCAACCTGCGGCATCACGTCTGGCGTGGCAATCACAACGTCGAAATCCAGCCAGCCTTCCTGAATGCGTTTGATCACATCCTCAAAACCGACGTAGTCGGCGCCAGCTTCCTTGGCTTCTTTCTCCTTGTCCGGGTTCTTGGTGATCACCAGCACGCGCACCTGCTTACCCGTACCGTGCGGCAGGCTTACCGTCCCGCGCACCTGCTGGTCGGCGTGGCGCGGATCCACACCCAGCCGGACGTGCATTTCCACGGTCTCGTCGAATCCCGCCGTGGCCGTCTCCTTCACTAACCGAAGCGCCTCTTCCAGCGGGTACTCGCGGTCCCGTTGAACCTTCTCCTTAACCTCGAGGTACCGTTTGCTTCGCTTCATTCGTTGTCACCTGTTCAAGAATCCACGTCTCAGAGCGTCTGTGGAAAACTACTCCACGACCTCGATGCCCATGCTCCGGGCCGTGCCCTCGATCATGCGCATCGCCGCCTCGATGTCGTTGGCGTTCAGGTCCTGCATCTTGGTCTCGGCAATCTCGCGAACCTGGTCGCGCGTCACCTTCCCCACCTTGATTCGATTGGGCTCGCCAGAGCCTTTCTCAACCCCGGCCGCTTTCTTGAGCAGCACAGCCGCTGGCGGCGTCTTGGTGATGAAGGTGAACGAACGATCGGCGTACACCGTGATGACGACCGGGATGATCAGCCCGGCCTTGTCCTGCGTCTTGGCGTTGAACGCCTTGCAGAATTCCATGATGTTCACGCCGTGCTGACCCAGCGCCGGTCCAACTGGCGGTGCTGGCGTCGCCTGCCCGGCGGGAATCTGCAGCTTGATTGTGGCAAGTACCTTCTTGGCCATCGAAGTCGACCCTTACTTTTCCAGTTCCACCTGAAGAAAATCCAGTTCCACCGGGGTGGCCCGGCCGAAGATGCTGACCATCACTTTCACTTTGTTCTTCTCTTCGTTCACCTCTTCCACGTAGCCGGTGAAGTCGGTGAACGGTCCATCCACAACGCGCACCGGATCGCCCACGTGGAAGGGCACCGCCATGGTGGTGCGCTCGCGGGTGCGATCCACCCGCCCAAGGATGCGCTGCACCTCATGCTCCTGCAGAGGCACCGGCTTGGTCCTGGCGCCGACGAAATTGGTCACACCCGGTGTGTTCAAAACCAGGTGTTGCGTCTCCTTGTCCAGAACCATGTTGATCAAAATGTAGCCGGGGAAGAAAATTCGAGTGCGCGTGCGTTTCTTTCCTTCGCGCATCTCGGTAATCTGCTCCGAGGGCACCAGGATCTCCCCGAAGCGGTCTTCCAGGCCGTGCGTACGAATCTCATTCTCCAGGTACGCTTTGACCTTTTGCTCGTGCCCGGAGAGCACATGCACGGCGTACCACCGCTTTTCGGGCTCCCTGGTTTCTTCGGTGGCCTCAGCAGCCAGCGTCTCCTCTTCAGGAGCCTTCTTTTCCGCTTCTTTCTTCACCAACTGCGGTTTTCCTCGGTTCTTAATCCACCAATGGGCAAAAAGAGCCCGCCTCGCGCGGCGCGCGATGAAGGCGGGTTGAAAGACGGTCCAACTGCGATCAGTAGATTAGCCGGACAATCTGAGTGAGGATCTGATCCGTCACGAAGATGAAAATGGTGAGAAAAAGCGAAAACAGCAGCACCACTGCCGTCGATTCCTTCACTTCTTCCTTGCTGGGCCAGCTGACCCGATCCATCTCCTGCCTGACTTCGCGCAGGAACTTCAGCGCTTTATTGATCATTGGTCAGGATCCTCACGCAACCTGTCACTTCCGGCAAACACAAATAGCAGGCCCGGAGGGACTCGAACCCCCAGCCGCCGGATTTGGAGTCCGGTGCTCTAGCCAATTGAGCTACGGGCCTGTCAGCAAAAAGCTTGCGCAGATGTCGTCTCTACCCTCAAATAGGCAAAAGCCGCGAGACGCGACTCTTAGCGCGTCTCGCGGTGAATGGTGTGTTTACCACACCACCTGCAGTACTTGCGGAACTCAACACGCGACGGGTGCTTGCGCTTGTTCTTCGTCGTCGTGTAGTTACGGCGCTTGCACTCCGTGCACTCTAATGTAATGATCTCTCGCATCGAACCCTATCCAACCTGGAAATCAGAACCGAAGCTATTCGAGAATCTTCGTCACAACACCAGCACCAACCGTCCGGCCACCTTCACGAATCGCGAACCGCAAACCCTCTTCCATCGCGATCGG
>JAADFT010000188.1 GCA_013152765.1 Calditrichota bacterium
CAAGCAGCCAGCCCACCAGGTCTCGAAGCAAAAAGTTCGGGAAAAACGGAATCTGCTTTCTCACGCCGCCCTGCTTCTCAACGCTCAGCGGCACACTCATGCCCTGAATTTGAATCAGCGCGAGATGCAAACCGAGGACCAGAAATGCCAGGGCCGGTAACACAGCCACGTGGAAACCGAAGAGGCGGGTCAACGTACCGCCGGTCACCTCCTCGCCGCCTCGTAAGAAACGCAGGACAAACGAACCCACAACCGGCACCACTGCCGCGATGTCGGTGCCAACCTTGGTGGCGAAAAACGCCAGTTCGTTCCAGGGAAGCAGGTAGCCGGTGAACCCGAACCCCAGCGCGATGAAAAGCATCAACCCGCCAGTAACCCAGGTGAGCTCTCGCGGGCGTCTGTAAGCCTTCAGGAAAAACACGCTGAACATGTGAATGAAAAGACTACCGATGAAGAGGTTGGCGCTCCAGGAATGGATGGACCGGATCAACCAGCCGAACGGGACTTCCGTCATGATGTAACGAACGCTTTCGTAGGCTGTACCCGCGGAAGGCTGGTAGTAGAGCAAAAGCAGGATTCCTGTGACCACCTGGATCACGAAGAAGAAAAGCGTAAGGCCCCCAAAGTAGTACCACAGACTGTGTTTGTGCAGCGGAACGGTCTTGTTTACCAGCAAATCGAGAATCGGCTGGGCTTTCTTGTAGCGCTCGTTCAGCCAGTCCCGCAGCTTGAGTTTCGCCACGACCTCGCCACTCCTCTCAGCGTTCAACCATCACTTGGTCCAGGAAATTCAGACTGCCGGGCACGCGTCTGCGCCACCCGGTGTGAACCCAACCTGACTGGGGAAGCTACGCCTCTTCCTCCGGAATGTGGGACACCACGATCTTGCCTTCGTCAGTAACGGTTACTCGAAAGGGCGTGAGAGGTCTTGGGGGCGGTCCGGAAATGTTCTTCCCGTGGAGGTCGTAGTGGCCGTTGTGGCACGCACACCAGATGTGCTGAAAATCCTCGCGGTACTGGACAGTGCAGCCGAGATGCGTGCACACCGCTGTGAAGGCGCGCAAATCACCGTCTGGCGTCCGCAGGATGATGCCGGGCTTGTTGCCGAAGCGGAAAATCTTCCAGCCGTTGGGCGGAAAGTCCCCTACCTTGCCCACCACAACGCTGGCGACCTTCGGCTCAGACTGTTTTGGCGGAAGGATGTACCGCGCCACGGGGTAGAAAACCCCTGCGAGAAAAGCTGCCAGTCCCCCGCCAAGGATCCAACCGAGGACACCGCGTCTGGAGACCCTGGTTCCTCGCTCCCCTGGCTGGGCCATTACCTCCTCCGTCACTTTAGCGGTCCCTTGAGTGAACGGAGCGCCCCACGCCTACCTCCCTGCGCTCCAGTCGTCCAAATATCTGCCAAATTCAGGAGAATGTCAAGCAAAAGGTTGAGCCACAGCAGTTGACCAGGCTAAGTCTACTACGTCAGATTCGGGAAACAAAGGCGAAAGCAGCGCGTGGCTTCTTCGCCCGGAGATCAAATCCCCGGGCTACCTAAAGAAGCCGCCTGCTAAGGCAGGCTTGTTTCAAGCGAGACTAAGCAACACCTCGCCCCAGAGAAACCACGACTGCGAAAAGCCAACCACATTTTGACGTAGCAGAACTAATCGGAAACGTCCACCGGTCAAGAAAAGAGGGCCCGCCCTGCTCGCACAAGGGGGCCCTCACACTGACGTGTAGCACAGTTGCCGTTAGTAGTTCACGCTGATCCCGAGGTTGAAGTAACGCGGCAAACCGACGAAAACCTCGGCATCGTCCGCGTCGTGATCTTTGTCCCAGGAGTTGTAACGGCTGTTGTCCACCGCGTCCTGGATGTACAGCTCGTCCGTCAGGTTGAACACGTGCGCGAAGACCGCAATCTGAGCGTTGCCGAGCTTCAGCGGCAGCTCGTAGCGCACGTGGGCGTCCAGCACGTAGTAGGACGGCGCGCGCCAGCTTTGCGCGGTGTCTTCAGCTTTCGTCCGGCTGAACGGGTTCCAGTCCGCGTAGAAGCGATCGTACCAGCGGAAGACCAGCTGCGCCTGCAAACCCTGCAGCGGGTACACGCTTCCGGCCAGGGCCAACTGCGTCTGAGGCGCATCGCCCACCATCAGGTTCTTCACGTAGAAGGTGTACTCCTTGTCCTCAGCACCGCCCGAGCGGTAGTCCTTGTACACGCCGGAAACGTTGTCGGTGAACTTCCAGTCTCCCACAGACGCCGCGAAATCGAGGCGGTACAACTGGGAAGGCTGGAACGCGCCCTCAAACTCGACACCACGGTGGAGCTGGTTCATGCCCGTCAGGAAGATGAGCCCTTCGCTGCCGTCCGCCATCACGACGCCGACCGAACGAGCGCGGTCCTTCCAGTAGGTGTTGTACACACTCATCTTGAGGAGCAGCGTGTTGTTCAGGGTCAACAGATTCACACCGCCCTCAGCCGAAATGAAGCGCTCGTTCTTCGGGTTCGCAGCCTTCGTTCCCGTACGGTCGTTGATCACGTTGTCGAAAATGGGCACCTTGGCAATGTAACCGAAGTTGCCGTACACCTGCAGCCCTTCGGTCAGCTTGTAGCTGGCGCCGCCTTTGACCTGGTAACCGCTGATCAGGTCAGACTCGACTACCAGCTCGTTGCCGTTGGCGTCCTTCCGGAAGTGGTTGTGGTGGCTGTACTTGATCGTCGAGTAGCCCAGAGTGGTGTAGGCTGTCACCGGCCCCTGCTTGTACTCGGCCTGACCAAACACGCCCAGCCAGTTGACCGTGTTTGTGAAGTAGTAGTCGAACTTGTCGCCAAGGCGGCGCTTGGCATCTTCCATCGTCCAGAAGTCGCTTTGTGGGAGACCATCTCTGTTCAGAGCGAGGAAGTACTCGCCACCCAGCAGGTCACGAACCTCGCGGAAGTGCTCAATCTCAGCCGTCCGCCAGTCGATTCCCGCCGTCACGCGAATCGCGCTGGTCGCCTGGTAGTTGGCCTTCGAAATGGCGCCGATGGTCCACTGGTTGTTGCGGCTGTTCCGCAAAATGCCCTTGGCGCCAGTGCTGCTGGTGTCGTTGTAGGCAATGGTGGAGTTCCAGTCCCAGCGCCAGGGAGCACTCTTGTACCACTTGTTCCCCGGCACCCACGGGATGCGATCGACCTTGCCGTACGTGCCCGTACCGCCGCCGTGACCGCCGGAGTAGTACACCGTGGTGTACAGGTTCAGGCGGTCGTTGATCAGCGAGTACCAGTTCAGGTTCACCTGCGGCTTGTGGTAGAAGTTTTCGCGCTCGTTGATGAAATCCTTAGCGTAGCGCTCGTGGTCCGACTCATTCCACCACTGACGACCGTCGTAGGCCGGATCCACCGGTGCCCAGTTCTGGTTGAAGCGCCGTCCGGCTTCGTTGTACTTCTCGAAAGCCTTCGTGTCGTAATCCTTCAGGCTGCTGGCCAGCTCGTGGCTGTACGTGGCAATGTTTTGCCTGTACAGGTTCTGGCCGTGCCGCTGCGGCGCACCCAAGGCATAGAACTCGAGGCGGTTCCTGGCATTCACGTTCCAGGCCGCGCCGAAGTAGTACGCCCACGCGTCGGTCCACGTCTTGTCGATGATGCCTTCACCGGTCTTGCGAACGATCAACGCGTTGAAGGCGTACTTGCCGTTGATCAGACCGGAGTTCGCCGCGATCGTGGTCTTCAGGAACTTGCCGCTGCCGTACTCCTGCTTGAAGAAGAGACCCGCGTTCTGCCGGGTCGGGTCCGTGATGATGTTCATCATGCCGCCGATGGCCGGCGTGGCCAGGTTCACGGCGGTCAGACCGCGCTGGATCTGAATCGAGGCCGTGGCGTCCGCGATGCCGTCCCAGTTGGACCAGTAGACCCAGCCGTTCTCCATGTCGTTCACCGGCACACCGTTGATCATCACAGCCACGTTGCGCTGGTTGAAGCCACGCACGTTGATGCGCGCGTCGCCGGGGCCACCGCCCTGCGGTGTTGCGTACACACTCGGGGTCGTGTTCAGGGCCAGGGGAATGTCACGCGAGCCGAGCCGGAGCTCCACGTCCGTCTTCTTGATGTCGCTAAAAGCGACCGGCGTCTCCAGAGGCTTGGCGCGGTCGGCCAACACCAGGATCGCCGTGCTGGAAATGGCGATCTCGGTGAGCTGGAAGTTGACGACCACACGTTGCCCCGAACGCACCTTCACGTTCTTGCTGGCATCTTTGTAGCCGATGAAGGAAACCTTCACGGTGTACTGGCCTGGTGGAACCTTGGCGATCACGTAGCTGCCGTCCGTGTTGGTCGCGGCGCCGAGCGTGGTGCCCACGATCATCACGTTCGCGCCAGGTAAAGGCTGGCCTGTTTTGGCGTCCGTCACCTTGCCGACGATCGTACCATCCGCGGCGAACAGAGCCGCCGGCAGCGCCAGAGCAAGGATCAGGGCCACGATCATCCACTTTCTGCCTTGCATGTACTCCTCCCTCGTTGGTTTACCGGTTGATTGATTCAAACACGTTCCTCCGGCTGGTGCCCGGCAGCCAGAGTACCCAAAAACCGTCCCCCCAAACTGCGGATCTATCGAAAACCAGCCCGAAGGCCGGGACTTTTCCGCTGCAGCACTGGCCCAACGACCTTAGACGGAAACCAAAGCCAAACCGCTAACTTTCGTAGCGGGCTCCCTACGCAAAATCAAGATTCCGAAGGAACCTTTACCGGCCGTTCTGCTGCCGAAGCTAAGGGCTCACCCCCCGACTCAGCCACATCGACGCTGCTCAGTTAGCTCGCACGGCCGGTTTTGCTGTTGAGCGTCCTGTTTCCACCACGGGCGGAGGCGCACCTCTCGGATGGGCAGAGCTCCGCCGTCCCCGAGATTCCAGATCAAGTGCTTGAATGTAGTGACGAAAAACTTAGGTGCCCGCGCCAAAAGCGCTTCGCCGGGAAAGACCTCCTGGGCAGGGTAACGCTGTGGGGTCCGTGGTCCTCCTCCCTCCGGCTGCACCCGCTTGTAAACTTTTCGCCAAAATTAGAGGATTTTTCGGAAAAATCAAGTCCGGAATCGCCCCAAACGACGCTGGCTCGCTCCCCGCGCAACCTGCGAGCAGGCGGCAAATTTGTCGGCTCGTACGAAATCCGCGGCTACAGTGTCGAATGAGAGACAGAAACCGGTCTGGAAGGTCAGCCTCTCGGTCAAAGCCGACCAAATCCCGGCAAGGCCTCTTCCGGCCAAGTTTCCACCGGGGTCACCGTTCGACGTCGCAACAGCGGACCGAGGGCACAGCGGGATCTTCGTCTCACTGCACACCTGCCACAGCTGTGCTGCTCACAAAAGTCGAGCAGCTGCCGGGCCAGACGCAGTTCTTGTCGCGCCTGAGCCACGGTCC
>JAADFT010000189.1 GCA_013152765.1 Calditrichota bacterium
TCCGACAGGCCTCGCACGATGGAGTTCAACCCGACAAGGTACCCTCTTGGCGTCATTCCGGCTCCCTCTCTGTGGATGATCCGGCTGCCGTCGTGATCGAAGCGGAACGGCAGTTCCTGCAGGCCCAGGGTGGTCAGCACCTCGCGAATGAGGGCGTGTCGCTCCTCCTCGGCGTAGAGCAACAGGTAGCCGCCACCACCAGCGCCGGAAATCTTGCCTCCCCGAGCTCCGAGCTCACGAGCGAGCTCGTACCAGGCGGCGATCTGCGGGCTGCCAATCCTGTCGGACAACCGCTGCTTGGTCACCCAGCTCTCGTGCAGCAGGTCGCCAAAGTCGTTCAGCCGGGCATCTTCCAGCGCAGCGACGATCTCGTACGCGAGCTGCTTCAGCCGACGAAGAGCGGCCAGCGTTTGTGGCTGTCCCTCCCGTACGTGTTGCTCCTGCCCTCGCAGGATGCTGGCCGAATCGCGTGTCCGACCGGTGAAAAAGAGCAGCAGCCGACTCTCTAAAGTCCGCAGCGTCTCCTCGGACAGATTCAGCGGCCTCACCGCCACACCGTCGCGCGTGAACTCGATCAGGTTCAGGCCGCCGAAAGCCGCGGCGTAGTGGTCCTGCCGGCCAATTGGCCTGCCGAGATCGCGAATCTCGATTTCACTGGCCAGCCAGGCCAAGTCGCTTTTCGAGACGCTTTCGCCGCGGTGGTGAAAGAGCAGATTCAGCAGGTTCACACAGACTGCGCTGCTGAGGCCGAGACCGCTGCCCACCGGGATTTCCGACTCCAGGTGCAAGTGGAGACCGCCGCTTACCCGTTGCCTTTTCAGCACGGCCTGGATGAGCTCCAGGCTTTCCGGCAGCTCGTCGAGGTTTGCGTACGTCTCGTCGATGAGCAGATCCTCTGAGGTGATTCGCAGGCGGCCGTCCGGCCTGGCCGAAAGAGCTGCGTAGGCGTAGCGGTCAATCGTGGCACTCACGACCGCGCCACCCTCGCGCTCGTAGAAAGCGGGCAGGTCAGTGCCTCCTCCTGCGAAACTGATTCGGACGGGTGTTTGCGAGATGATCACGTTTCACCTGCGTCGTGTCTCAGTGAACGCCTTCCAGTTCCAGGCCGTACTCCTTCTTGATTTGCGCCAGATCGACGGCGAACACCGTCGTCCGCTCGGCCTCTTTGGATTTTCGCCACTTGTCAGCCTGGCGGGTGTTCGGCACGGGGTCGTCCAGCCGCAGGTAGGCGGCCAGGTTGTCCACGTCCATGTGGCGGTAGTGGCAGCAACGGGCGCACTCCGCCGGCGGCGTGGCGCTGTTCACCGTGCGGCGGCGTTCCTGGAAAGGTTCGCCGTGCCAGATCTCTTCGAAACTCTGCGTGCGAAGGTCGCCCATGATTTCGTGCGAAAACACGCAGGCGCGCACACGCCCGTCGGCCTGGATGTAAAATTCCTCCCAGGGACGGTGGCAGTACTTGTGGCCGCTCGGCGGGTGGCCAGTCCCGAACTTGTCGGGCAAATTGACCTTGATGCCGAGCTTTTCGCCCACCTCCAACGACTCGTCGATGATTCGGTTGGTGAGTTCCTGATGGAAGTACAGCGATTCTTTGATGAACGACGGATCGTACACGATCAGATGAACACCCTTCACCTCGTCCATCCCGAGTTCTGCGGAAAGACGAACGAAATCGGGGAAAAGCTCGATGTTGGAGCGCATCAGGACCGCCACTGTGCGCATGTAGGGGCAGTAGCCGCCCGACTCGCACTGCTCGCGAAAGCGTCTGATGTTGCCAACCACGCGGTGAAAGTCGCCGCCTCGACGAATGTGGTTGTACAACTCGGGCACGGGGGCATCCATCGAGAAATTCAGGTAGCGTAGCCGCTTCTCGATGAAGTGCTCCCCGATTTGCTCGTCCAGCAGCATGCCGTTGGTAAGCACGAAGATGTCCGGCGGGTACTGGCTCACAAAGTCAAACATGTCGAGAAAACGGCGGTGCAGGAGCGGCTCGCCCCAGCCGAACAGGCTGACGTCGCGGGCGTGCTCCAGCGCCGGCGCCATCTTCTCGAAGATCTCGAAGGGCATGTCCGCGTACTTGAAGTCGCGCACCGACTGCGCGCACATGCGGCAGCGCAGGTTGCAGCGGTTCGTCACTTCGAAAACGATCAGTTTCGGAAAATCCAGTCCAGTGTGTTCCATTTCGCGCCCCATTTGACCTGTGCCAGGTTGGTTGTAAGTTGAATCCGTACCTGCAATTGCTCTGTTCAGAACAAGACGAGCTCAAGAGTCTTCAAACGCCGTTCGTCTCTTCGCTGACCACCCGTTTGCGTCCCCTACGCCTTTTCCCGTTGAGTCAACGGAATTTCATGTTCCCGAGTGTGTGCAAGCAAACACCAGGGACCGTCGGTCGGGCAGCAAACTGTCCTCTTCACGCCTCAACGGCTTCGTGCGAAAGAGCGGTCCGCCTCACCGCGGTCACCCTGCCGACTTCGCGCGCGTGCAGCTCTTCCAGAGTCCGCGTCACCACGTCAATCACGTACGCCACCTCGTCGTCGGTCAGGTCCGGGTAGAGAGGAATCGACACAATCTGCTGCGACAACAACGTCGCCACGGGCAGCTCGGCGGACAAATCGCCAAACCGGCGGCGGAAGTACGGTTGCAGGTGCACCGCGGGGAAGTGAATCCCGGTCGCCACACCGGCTTCAGCGAGACGCTGGCGGAACAATTCGCGATCGCCAACCTTCAGAACAAACAGGTGGTTAGCGTGCGTCCTGCCCGGCAGCTCGGGAAACGTCACCTCGTAGGGTTCAAACGCTCGACGGTAGCGCTGAGCAATCTCCTCGCGACGCGCCTGCATGCGCTCGAACCGGGCAAGCTGAGAAAGTGCAAGAGCCGCTTGCACATCTGTGAAGTTGGCTTTGTAGCCGAGCTCCACAGCCTGCCAGTTGCGCAGCGTTGTGTCACCGTAGCGCTTCCAGGCGTCGCTGCTGATGCCGTGGAACCGCAGCCGCCGCACACGTTGCGCCAGCTCTTCGTCTGCGGTAGCCACGGCCCCACCGTCTCCGGCCGCAAGGTTCTTGCTCGCGTAGAAGCTGAAACACGTGGCGCGACTCAGCGTGCCGATTTTGCGTCCGCGGTAGGTCGCACCCAAAGCGTGGGCGGCATCTTCCACTACCGGGATCCCCCGCTCGTCAGCCACCTCGTGGATCTCGTCCATGTCGCAGGGCTGACCGGCCATGTGCACAGGGATGATGGCCTTGGTCCGGGGTGAGACGTGCCGCGCAATTTCGCCAGGCCGGATGTTCATCGACACCGGGTCCACATCGGCCAGCACAGGCGTTGCGCCGACGTAGAGAATCGCGTTCACCGTGCTGACGAAGGTGATGGGCGAGGTAATCACTTCGTCGCCGGGGCCAATTCCCAGCGCAACCAGCGTCAGGTGTAACGCGCTGGTGCATGAGTTCACCGCCACCACGTGGCGGACACCGAGCCACCGGGCGAGTTCGTGCTCGAACTCCACCGTTTTCGGCCCGGCGCTGAGCCAGCCGCTCCGCAGCACTTCGGCGACAGCGTCGATTTCGGCCTGGCTAACAGACGGCCGCGCCAACGGAATCCTGCGCACTGACCATTTCCTCCAGAGCTTTCTGTCCGTCCAGCTCACGCCAGGAGAAGGCGTGGTCTTTTTCGTGGTGAATCATGTTCCAGAATGGCGTGCCCGGAAAGGCGATGCATTTCGATTGCTGGAACGTGTCCGGGTTGAGCTCCCTGATCAGGTCCCAGGTCATCTGCCGGTCTTCTTCCGTTTCGCCCGGGATGCCCCACGTAAACGTGAGGTGCACGAACATGCCCCAGCTCCGCAGCTCCTTCACAACCTTGCGCACCGTGTCCAGATCCAGGTTCTTCTGGATCACCTCAATCATCCTCGGACTACCTGACTCGACACCAAACTTAACGCCCGTGCACCCGGACTCCCACATAACCCGGAAGGTCTCGATGCTCGTGGTGTCGGCGCGACACATGGCCTGCCAGGGCAGGCCGATTTCCTTCAGACCGCGGCTGAGCTCCTGGATCCGCTCGTCACCGATGTTGAAGGTGTCGTCGTCGAAGTAGATGCTGCGGAATCGCGGGAAACGCGTCAGCACGTTGTCGATTTCGGCCAGAATGTTCTCCGGCGAACGCGGGCGGTAGAGGCGGCTGTTGTACATCACAGGCGGCCACAGGCAGAAGATGCAGCGGTACGGACAACCGCGGCTCGCCCACATCTGAAGTTGCGGCCCAGGCGGGCTCACCGGGAAACGGTCCTGGTACAGGTAGACGCTGTGGTCCCGAAACGGGAAGGGCAGACTGTCGACGTCCTTCGTGATTTCGTAGTCGTAGACACCCGGTTTGCCGGTCTGTACCAGTTTCAACAGGCTCTTTTCGTACTCGCCCTTGAGGACTGCGTAAACAAACGGCTTCTGAATGATTTCGTCTGCGTAGACGGTCACGTGGGGCCCGGCCAACACCACTTTACTGTACCGGGCTGCAATTTCAGCAAGCCGCAGGTCGTTTTCGATGCTTGGAGAAGATGTCTCGATGACGACGTAGTCGAATGGAACGCGCTGCAACCGGAACTCCCACGAGCGCTCCGTTTCGCGCGTGAGGATCGAGTCGACCAGGTAAGCTTCGATCCCGTGTTGCTGCAACATGCTGGTGGCGTAGGCCATCAAGAAGGGGAACGGCTTGTACGAGTCCTTGCCGCACGCCACGGTAAAGGGCCAGCGGCTGCCGGCCCGGATGCCCCAGCGCTGTCCGCCGTCCTCGAACCACGGGGGATTGCTCAACAGAACGCGCATCACACCAGTCCTTTCGCTTCCAGTTCACGTGCGGCCAGGTCGAATTTGTCTTCTGCCGGGGTCTCCTGAGCCCAGGCGATCAGCTCTTCCATGCCCTCCTCGAACGAGACCCCTGGTTCGTACCCGAGCTTCTCGCGGGCCAGGGAAATGTCGGCGTAACAGTGGCGTACGTCGCCTTTCCGGTAGCGGCCGGTCACGTCCGGCTCGATGTCCACGCCCAGCAACCGCGCCAGGGTTGTCGCGATGCCAACGATGGTTCGCGGCGTCCCGTAGCCGATGTTCAGCCCTACCGGCTCCGGCAGGTCAGCCTCCATGGCCAGAATGTTCGCCTGCACGACGTCGTGCACAGAGACGAAGTCGCGGGTCTGCCTGCCGTCCTCGTAAATCACCGGCGGGCGACCGTTCTTGAGGCGACTGATGAAGATGGCAGCCACGCCCGTGTACGGGTTGGAAAGGGACTGGCGCGGCCCGAACACGTTGAAGTAACGAAGCGCCACCGCCTGCACACCGTAAGTGCGACCAAACAGCAGAACCAGGTCCTCCTGGTCCTTCTT
>JAADFT010000190.1 GCA_013152765.1 Calditrichota bacterium
CTTCACGTTCTCCTCAAGGAGGGCGAGGAGGCAACGAGTATTGAGATTGCTCCCACATCACTGCAGAACTGAATGAGCAGGGTGAATTGATCGGCGTCGAAATCCTCAATGCCACCCGGTTCCTCACCGATGTTGTACTCGAGTCCGTTCAGGCAAAGGTTCTGGAGCTACGCGAGGCGTGACGTGTGTGGCTCATTCCCGGTTAGATCTCGCTATTTGAGAAAAACCGCTGACCTGCGCAATGAGGAGGATGCTTTGTGTCACAGTTCTACGTTTTGACGGGCTACGTTAACCGGCTGATGGCACGTGCCCAGTATGACAAGCTCGAGGACGGCACCTTCGCAGGTCGCATTCCCGAGTGTCCCGGTGTCGTGGCTTTCGGCACGAGTCTGACGGAGTGCCAGGGCACGCTTCGTTCCATGCTCGAGGACTGGATCACTTTGGGACTGAAGCTCGGGCACCAACCACCAATCGTTATCGGAAACGAACTGTGCAGGTAAGTTGCGGACGGTCTCACGCAGCCGTAAGCAACACAAGGGTTCCGAGACTGGTCCACCGTGTGATCAAAACCGCTCCCATCAGAATTCGAGAACGAGCTCTCCTCCCCCGACAATCGCCGAATGCGGAATCTCCATTCGCTCGAGCTTTCTCCCGTTGAGCCGTGCCTCTCGAATGAAAGGTTTTTCCCCGAAAGTCCCACGTCTCTCAATCCGAAAAGTTTTCCCCGCTTGCCCCCACGCATCCAGGTGGAGTACGACCTTCCGGAAAACGGGTGTGGTGATCTGGTACACCGGGTTACCCGGGCACACCTGGTACAGTCCCATCGCGCTCAGCACGTACCAGGCCCACATGGTGCCGCAGTCGTCGTCCATCTCCGGGATGAACCCGTCCGGTGTCGGGCGGTAGATGCGCCGGTGAACGGGCTCGCGGAAAAACCCGTGTGTGCCGTAGCGTTGCGTTACCGGCTGAGTCAGGATTTTGTACACCACGTCCTGCGTCAGGTGTGGCGCCCCCGCGAAGTTGAAAAGAAACGGAGCGTGCAGGTCCGGCTGATTCCCGTGGTTGTACAGGTCCTGATCGAAAAAGGTGCGCAGTTCCTTCACAAAAGCCTCCGGCCCACCGAAGAGGCGAATTAGTCCGGGCACATCGTGCAGCACAAACCAGCGCCACTGCCACATGCTACCTTCGTACACGTACTTCTCGTCGATGGCCGTCGGGTCGGCCGGAAAGGGTAGCCAGTTGCCGCTGGCATCCCGCGCACGGAAGAAGCGCAGCGAATCGTCCCAGACGTTGCGGTAGAAACCTGCGCGCCGCGAGAAACGCGCCGCATCCTGCGAGCGACCCAGAAGGCGCGCCATTTCAGCCACACACCAGTCGTCGTAGGCAGCTTCCAGGGTGCGATCCGGCCGTTCCGGGATGTAACCGAGCTTTTCCCACCGGGCCGGGAGTTGAGCCAGGGCGTCCTGCTTCATCCCCTCGTAGGCCGTGGCCACGTCGAAATCCGTGATGCCTTTCCGGTAGGCGTCCAGCAAAATGGCGCCAGTGTGCTCGTGCCGGACATCGAGGAAAGGCCACTGCTGACGACCATCGCGGTAGATGTCCACCAGCGAGCGCACGATGTCACGCAGGTAGTCCGGAGCCACGAGGGAAAGCAGCGGGTACTTGGTCCGAAAAGTGTCCCAGATCGAGTACGTGTCGTAGTGAACGTGCCCCTGAGCTGTGTGGACACGTCCATCTGTGCCGCGGTAGGTTCCGTCGCTGGACGTCGTGTTGAAAGGCATCGTACACGAACGGTACAGCCCCGTGTAGAAAAGTCTCTTGTCCTCGTCCTGCCCTTCCACCTCCACGCGACTGAGCAGCTGGTTCCACTCTCGCCAGGCCGCTCTGCGCACAGCAGCAAAGTTCCAACCCGGCAGCTCGACGTGGAGGTCCTTGAGCGCCTGCTCAGGGCTGATTGCCGAGAGCGCCACCTTGACCAGGACTTCGCCGGTTCCGGGAGCGAACTGCAGAGCCAGACCGACGTGAGGGCCAGAGAGCGTCTCGGGCCGGGTGACGTAGGTTGAGTCCCGCCAGCCAAACACTTCCACTGGTCTGGGCCGAAACTCGGCGGCGAATGAAACGGCGTACGTGTCGCGACGTCCGCAGTTGTGGCGCGCCACAACGCGGCCGAGAACCGTGCCATCCGGGCGCAGGGTGATGCTGCCGTCCACAACCGGGGTAAAGCCGCGGCCCAGATCCAGCAGCAACCAGCGCGGTTTCTCCCCGCGAAACCCGTACCGGTGAAACCCGACGTGAGCCGTGCAGGTCAGCTCTACCCGGACGGATTCCGCCGTTTCAACGGTGTAGTAGCCAGGCTCGGCCTGCTCTGTGCTTTTCAAAAGAGGTACGGCCAGCGCTTGCGGCTGCAAGTCCACGCGCCCGCGCCGCGGGGCCACCAGAATGTTCCCACCTTCCCCTCGGCAGCCCATTCCGCCGATCCGCACGTGGCTGAACCCCAGCAGGAGGGAATCGTTGTAGTCATACCCCGCGTGCGCATGTCCCGTGACGGCGCCCGGGTACGTGTCGGGGCTCAGCTTCACCATTCCGAAAGGCACCGTGGCTCCCGGGTAGAGCTGCCCGTGGTCGTCAGCCGTCGCGATGAAAGGATCCACGTAGGAGGCGGGGTCGGTTGATCGAGAAGCACATCCCGAAAGGAGGTGCAAGACAACGAAAAAGCCCACGCCCAAGGCCAGAGAGACCTTCCTGAAGCTCGGCACTCTGCGCATACCACCACTCATTCCCATCTTCTCCAAGAGCGGATTCAACGATCAAAAGGGGGTGTTTGTTGGGGCAACTCAAACACGCACAGGATCAACGACGGACAATCCAGAAACCCTCGCCGCTTCGAGTAGCTCCAGATCCGAGGCTACAAGGACGATTTCCGTTCTGCTGTCGGTCAGGCGGTTTCGTAGGTGAAGAACAGAGGCGAGATGAACTGCATCCGCACCACGAAGTGCCATATCTTCAGCCACCGATTCTGCTCTTTCGAGAACGGCAAAACTGAGATGGACCTGGACAAACTGGTTCCAGTCCGATCGGACTTGCCTAGTCTTCAACTTCAATTGCCCCGGAGGCAAAGCGGAGATTTTGGCTTTCCGCGCCAAAGTGGCAATTACCTCGACAAAACCCAGCGAAGCACTGGCCAGCAAGGTCCCCTCCGTGAAGAGGCTCTGCACCCACTCAGTCCCTTCTTCCAGGAAGTAACGTTTGACCCAGGCGCTGGCGTCCAGGTAGTAGACTGTCACCTTCTGTCCTCAATCAGCAGTTCGGAGGCCGGTTTTCCATGGCCCCGTAGTGGCTCAACCGTCTCAAAGGACGGTGGACTCGCTGGAAAGCGAATGTCATCAAATGCCACCTCGGTTCCAGACGCTTTTTTCACCATTTTCCTTGAAATCAGTTTTTTCGCAATCACAAGAAGATATTCGGCCTCCTCATCGCTCAGCGCTTCGATGCTTTCCCTTAGCATCTGCTTTATCGAGCCCATTGCGGTTCCTCTTACTTTTCGTATTTCCAAAATTTCAGGTGTTGCCATCCGTTGAATCGCAGTCCACCCACCGTCTTGATCTCAATCTGCCCCCACTGTCTCTCCGAAGCGAACTGGAAGCAGCGCCGACAAACTAACCCGTTTCGAGGCGTCCAGGATCTCAATTCCGACGATCTTGTCGTCCTCACCGATGTCGAGAACGATCCCATCCGCCAGCCGTTCGTTCACAAGCGGCTGTTCGCGCTCATCCAGCCGGATGTAAAGGAGATCTGATGTCGAATCGTAGGTAATCCGCATTGAATCACCTCCAATTGCCAAAAAACACATACACGGTCACCACGACAAGGGTGTCATCCTCTTCGACGTAAATAACCTCAACCCTTTTCTGATTGTAGTACCGGCCGTGCCGTTGTTTTTCGAACTTAAACACTTTCGCCTTCCCCTGTCGGCCGCTCTCTGCTTGGAAAGGAACACCCGTTTGCAGCACTTCCTCGATTTCTTCCGCAGTCGTTCCTCTTTCCAAAGCTCTACGGGAAGCGTGTAGCGTCATTTTGATCACCGGCAGGTCCGTCCCCACTTGCGTTACGAAGGTGCCCCGCAACAGATCAAAATCGTCTGCCGCGGGGCAACGGGATTCCTGACTCTCAGTAATCCACCTTCTCCGAAACCGACTTCGCCTGCAAAAAGAGCAGCAGGTAGTCGCGTCCGCCGGCTTTCGAGTCGGTGCCCGACATGTTGAAGCCGCCGAACGGGTGTCCGCCAACCAGCGCTCCCGTGCACTTCCGGTTGATGTAGAGATTCCCGACGTGGAACTTGAGCTTCGCTTCGTAGATGTTGCGTCGATCGCGGGAGTACACAGAGCCGGTCAGACCGTACTCGGTCGCGTTGGCCAACTCGATGGCTTCGTCGAACGTCTTCACCTTCAGCACCGAAAGCACCGGCCCGAAAATCTCTTCCTGCTCGATCCGTGCGCCGGGTTTCACGTCCTTGAAAATCGTCGGCTTGATGAAGTACCCGTTCCCTGGCGCCTTCTCCCCGCCGGTGATCAGCGTGCCTTCCTTCTTACCGATTTCGATGTAGTGCAGGATTTTGTTCTCCGAGGCCTGGTTGATCACCGGGCCCAGCCAGTTCTTGTAGTCCTTTGGCGGTCCAATCGTGAGCTGCTCGGTCACCTCCACCAGGCGCTCCAGAAACGAGTCGTAGATTTCGTCGAACAGAATGAGCCGCGAACACGCCGAGCACTTCTGCCCCTGGAACCCAAATGCCGACACCATCACGCCCTGCACTGCGGCGTCCATGTTGGCCGTGGGATCGACGATGATCGTGTCCTTGCCGCCCATTTCCAGGATGGCGCGTTTGATCCAGATCTGCCCCGGGGACAGCTTGGCCGCCAGCTCGTTAATCCGCAGGCCGACCTCCTTCGAACCGGTGAACGCGATGAACCGGATCTTGGGATGCGACACGATGTAGTCGCCGATTTCCCCGCCGGAACCAGGGATGTAGTTCAACACGCCGTCCGGCAGGCCGGCCTCGCGGAAGATCTCCACAAGCTGGTAGCCGACCGCTGGCGAGTCGCTGGCGGGCTTCAGCAACACCGTGTTGCCGGTCACGATCGCGGCCGAGGTCATGCCCGTCAGGATGGCCATCGGGAAGTTCCACGGCGGAATGATGGCGCCCACTCCGAGCGGGATGTAGACCAGCTCCGGGTACTCGCCCTTCACGGGCGTCACCGGCTGGCGTTCGCTGTAGCGCAGCATCTCGCGAGCGTAGAATTCCAGGAAGTCGATGGCTTCCGCCGTGTCTGCGTCGGCCTCAAGCCAGTTCTTGCCGAC
>JAADFT010000191.1 GCA_013152765.1 Calditrichota bacterium
CCTGTCGATCTTATCGGACGTCAGCGGCTTGTCAAAGCCGAGTACCACCCAGTCAGGCCGCTCGTCGAAGACGAGCTCGAAACCAGCTTCCGCAAACTGCTTTTCCAGGCTGGGCGTGCCCAGCAGAAAGATCCGGTTTCCAGAGCCCAAGCTCCTCAGGTAGTCGATCGTGGCATCCCCCGACGTGTAAACATCCGACTCGTGAACCTCCACCCCCACACGTTGCAGTTTCCTGGCGTACTCCGCACCAGGGGAGGAAGAGTTGTTCGTCAAGAGCAACAACCGCCGCCCCGAGGAGCGGACTTTGTGGACAAACTCACGGGTTTCCGGAAAAACGTACGCCCCCGCGAAAAGGGTACCGTCGAGGTCCGAAACAACAGCGCGAGCGTTTTGGATTTTCTTCAGAACATCCGAATTTCGAAGCCAGCGAGGAGCAGCCAACGCAAAGATCCTTCTCCGAATCCAGCTCGGGGCTCAGTTTTACCGCATCAGGAACCCGGCAACTTTTCCGCTCTTGGGAACCCCCTACTGGCAAACCCACGAACTCAACTTGTGGCCAGGAAAACCAGGCCCTGTTCTTCGCTTTGCTCAAGCAAACCTGAGGCAACAGGCTTACTTACGCAGGGATTTTACGAAAATGTGCTGACAAAAACAAGCCGCCAGGCCGGGCACACGTTTTCTTTTTTCGGCGACTGCTCAAATGGTCGTCCACAGGCTTCCCGGCCCGTACGTGATCTGCGACACACTTCGGTTGCAAAAGTTTTGTAACCTTTCCAAGCTGGTACTCTCTAACAGGTGTTGACACGCGCATACAACCGCTGGCCAAGCCGCGGGGGTTGCGCAGAAGCAAGAAATAACCAGGAGGAACAAATGGCTGCACTGACACAGGTTGAAGGCATTGGCGAAACCTACGCGGAAAAGCTGAAAGCTGCCGGCATTGCGACTACAGATCAGCTTCTCGAGAAGGGCGCTACCCGCGCCGGGCGGAAAGAGATTGCAGAAAAGGCTGGAATCACCGAAACGCTGGTTCTGAAGTGGGTAAACCACGTGGACCTGTTCCGCATCAAGGGTGTCGGCGAAGAGTACGCTGACCTGCTGGAAGCTGCTGGCGTGGACACGGTGCCAGAGCTGGCCCAGCGGAATCCGCAGAAT
Organism: Calditrichota bacterium; assembly: GCA_013152765.1. Lineage (GTDB taxonomy): Bacteria > Zhuqueibacterota > Zhuqueibacteria > Oleimicrobiales > Geothermoviventaceae > Geothermovivens. Next base: position 1,153 of record JAADFT010000191.1, read on the forward strand.
CTGTACGACAAGCTCGTCGAGGTCAACAACGCGAAGAAGCTGGTTCGCCAGCTGCCGACCCTGAAGCAGGTCGAGGATTGGGTGGCCCAGGCGAAAGAGCTGCCGAGGGTTATTCAGTACTGAGTCGGAATCCCCGGTGGTAAGGTAACCCGGAAGGGGTTGCCAGTCAAAGGGAAGCAGCGTGCTGTTTCCCTTTTTGTTTTTCGGGAACGCTTGTTTACATTCGACCAGCGTGAGCGAAATGCTTGTTTAGTCGGACAATCCGGAGCAAGAACATGCAGCGCGAATACGAAAAGCTGGGGCAATTTTACTTAGGGAAAAAGTTCGACCTCTCGACCCGGACCCTTCAGGAAGAGCTGGTTCTCTACGACTCGAAGGACCTTACCACTCACGCCGTGATCATCGGCATGACGGGCAGCGGAAAGACGGGCCTGGGCATCGGCCTGATCGAAGAAGCCCTCATCGACGGCGTGCCTGTGCTGGCCATTGACCCGAAGGGCGACATCCCGAACCTTTTGCTCACCTTTCCTGACCTTTCCGCCGAGCGCCTGCAGCCGTGGGTCAACCCGCAAGAAGCAGCCGAAAAGGGTCTGACGCCCGAGGCTTTCGCTGCGGAGCAGGCCGAACTCTGGCAGAAGGGCTTGCAAAGCTGGCACCAGGATCTGGACCGAATTCGCCGTTTGCGCGAAAGCTCGGAAATGGTGGTTTACACGCCGGGAAGCCAGGCGGGTGTGCCGGTGAGTGTGCTGCGTAATCTGGCTCCACCCCCTCCAGCCGTGCTGGAGGACGCCGACCTCTTCCGCGAGCAACTGGAGGGAACGACAACAAGCCTCCTCAGCCTGGTCGGACTGGAAGGCAACCCGACACAAGACCGCGAGTTCGTACTCGTCGCCAACATTCTGAAGCAGGCCTGGTTGCAGGGGCAATCTCTTAGCCTGGCCGATTTGATTCGGGCGGTTCAGAAACCGCCTTTCCAGCAGGTCGGCGTTTTCGATCTCGAGTCTTTTTACCCTGCCAAAGAGCGCTTTCAGCTTGCGCTGCAGCTGAACAACCTCCTTGCTGCACCGGGATTCGAGGCGTGGACGCAGGGTGTGCCACTGAACATCCCTCGTTTCCTTTTCACCCCAGAGGGCAAGCCGAAAGCGTCCATTTTCACCATCAGCCACCTGTCCGAGCATGAGCGAATGTTTTTCGTTTCCACCCTGCTGAATGCCGTGGTGAGCTGGGTACGCAGCCAGCCCGGCACAAGCAGCCTGCGAGCGCTTCTCTACATGGACGAAGTGTTCGGCTACCTCCCACCTGTCAAGAACCCGCCCAGCAAAGCGCCGCTTCTAACGCTTCTCAAGCAGGCCCGGGCCAGCGGTCTCGGTGTGGTGCTGTCCACCCAGAACCCCGTGGACCTGGACTACAAAGCGTTGTCCAACGCAGGCACGTGGTTTGTGGGGCGACTTCAGACCGAGCGAGACAAGGAGCGTGTGCTGGAAGGGCTGGAAGGGGCGGCAGCGGGCGGCCAGTTCGACCGGGAACGCGCCGGGCAGATCCTTGCGGGGCTGGGTAAACGGGTTTTCTACCTCCACAACGTCCACGAGCACGAACCAACCATTTTCCAGACCCGCTGGGTTCTTTCCTACCTCAGCGGCCCGATGACGCGTGAACAGATCCGCAGGCTCATGGCCCCTGTCAAAGAGAAAATCCTCGCGCGGCAGGCACCAGCTTCCGGAAGACGGCTCGCAGGTCCTTCGGGCAAAAGCAAGGCTTCATCCCAGGCTCCCTCAGCTCCACCTGGAGTTCCGGTGTTCTTTGTTCCCTCGAACGACACCGCGGCCGTTTTGACGTACTTTCCAGCGCTGCTCGGCTACGCTCGCGTCCGTTACGGCAGCACCCGCTACGGCGTGGATCTCGCCAGGGATCTGTTCCTCGCCTTCCCGCTGGACGACGGTCCCGTACCCGTGGCGTGGGACAGTCCGCTGCAGCTGGATCTGCCTCCTCACGCTCTGTCAGACAAGCTTGCCGACAGGGCACAGTTCACAGAGCTCCCGGCGGCAGCCTCTCGCAAGGCCAGCTACACCAAATGGCGACGCGCGTTCGTCCGCCACGTGGTTCAGAATCACGTCCTGGTTCTGTTCCAGGCGCCCAAACTGAAGCTGCACAGTGTGCCCGGGGAAACCGAGGAGGAATTCAGAGCCAGGCTGGCCCAGAAGTGTCGCGAGCTCCGGGACGCCGAAGTGGAAAAACTTCGGGCACGCTACGCGTCCAGGTTTCAAACGCTGCGCGACAGGTTGCTGAGAGCTGAACAAGCCGTGCAGCGCGAGCGCGAACAGGCCAGCGCTGCGACCGTGCAAACCGTGGTCAGCTTTGGGACCGCCTTGCTCGGCGCTTTTCTGGGCCGCAAACGCGTAAGTGCCACCTCAGCTTCCCGCTTGGGTACAGCCATGAGCCGGGCCAGTCGCACGAAGAAGCAGAAAATGGATGTGGTGCGGGCGCAGGAACGCGTAGCAAGCATCCAGGAACGCTTGCAGGCCTTGCAGCAGGAACTGGAGCGCAAAATCGCCGCCCTCGGCACCAAGTACGATCCGCAGACAGTGGAGGTACGGGAGGTACGCATCCGCCCTAAAATCTCGGATGTGAGTCTGGACCTGTTTGGTCTTGGCTGGCTCCCATTCGCCGGTACTGGGGTCGGTGGCCTGCGTCCCGCGTTCGACACGCAGTCCGAATGAACCGGACGCAGATGTCGAGGGGGCTCGCCGCACGTACACCAGCACCACCTCGGCATGAGCAGGAAGCCACTCAGCTTTCTGTTTTCTTTCACCCTCGCAGGCGGAGAGGCTTTTCCGCGCGAATCGCTGCCTCACTCGAAGCACAGACCAGGTTCCGCGCCACTACCCACGCAGCACAAGATTCGCCCTGACGGTGTGTACGCAAACGCTTGCACCTGAACTGCGTTCGGCCATTCCTGCACCTTTCCGGTCCCCGCGCTGCCCCCCTGACAGCCACGTGAAACACGGCTAACACCAAAATTTTCTGCATGCGACAGTAAAAATCGTTTGCTTCCGGTGCGCGTCTGTTGTAGATTTCAACATCGGAGGGAGGCGCAAGGGACTCATCCAGGCTGCTAACGGAGGTGCAGCACCAATGACGCGCTTTTACCACTCCCTCAGCTTCCGGGTCTTCCTGCTCATCATCCTCATCACCTTCTCTGTCCTCGCCGCGTACATCTACTACCTGCACGTTGAGGAACAACGCATTTTCATGACCTACGTTACTTCCTCAGCGCAACGTTTCTCGAACGTGATCAAGAAGGCGACTCGCCACGGGATGCTCCTGAACCGGCGCGAGGACGTGTTTGAGATCATCCAGAACATCGGCCAGCAACCCGGAGTCGAGGGGATCCGTGTGTTCAACAAGCAGGGCGAAATTGTTTACTCCACGGATCCGAACGAGGTGGGCCGCCGCGTGGACATGAAAGCCGAGTCCTGCGTGGACTGCCACCGCGGGCCTGAGCCGATCAAGAACGCTACGATGGACGAGCAGCCGCGGATCTTTCGCGCCCCCGACGGCAGGCGCATCCTCGGCATGGCCTCCTCCATCCGCAACGAGCCCGCCTGTTACAACGCGGCCTGTCACGCGCACAGTCCGAAGCAAAAACTGCTGGGCGTACTCGACGTCCGAATGGACCTCAGTAAGATGGACGCCATCCAGTCCGCACACACACGGCAGGCCATTCTCGCAGGCCTGATCGCCGCCCTGCTCTCGGCCATCGCGGGCGGCTTACTCGTACGCCTCCTGATCCACAATCCGATTCACGCTTTGGCACACGGCACTGAAGAAATCGCATCCGGCAACCTCGGCTACACGATTTCCCTGAACCGGAAAGACGAGCTTGGCGCCCTGGCAGCTCGCTTCAACAAGATGAGCCACGATCTCAAACGCGCCACCGACGAGATCCGCCGCTGGTCGGAGACACTTGAACAGCGCGTACAGGAAAAGACGGAGGAGCTGGAAAAGGCCCAGGCCCAGATCCTGCAGGCGGAAAGGATGGCCTCGTTGGGCAAAATGGCCGCCACGGTCGCTCACGAACTCAACAACCCGATGAGCGGCATTCTCGGTCTGGCCAAAGTGCTGGAAAAGCGCGTGCGCAAGCTGCCGCTTGATGACGAAACGAAGGAATCGCTGATCGAAGATCTCAAAGTCATTCAGA
>JAADFT010000192.1 GCA_013152765.1 Calditrichota bacterium
TTCCAGGCAGGACCCCGTCCAGGTCGTCCTTGCCACGCATGATTTTGTGCAAAACGACCTCGCCGATGTGCCCGAACGGCGTGTGTCCCAGGTCGTGTCCCAGCGCGATGGCCTCCGTCAGGTCTTCGTTCAGGCCGAGGACGCGAGCCATGGTACGCGAGAGCTGAGAAACTTCCATCGTGTGCGTGATGCGCGTGCGGTAGTGGTCGCCGCTCTGGGTGAGAAAAACCTGCCGTTTGTGTTTGAGGCGCCGAAAAGCGCGCGAATGGATGATCCGGTCGCGGTCGCGCTGAAACGCGGTGCGGTAACGGTGCTCCGCCTCCGGTCGAAGTCGTGTCCGGTTGGCACCTTTGCTCAGGGTCGCAAACGGCGCCAGAGTGCGGTCTTCCTGCTGCTCCAGCCCTTCGCGGTCCCTGAGAATCACGTTGACAGTTTTGCCGCTTTCCATTCCGGCTCCAGAGCGACTGTCTTCATCTGCCGCCGTTCAAATGTCACGACCTCGCGTACACCCAGCTCGTGGAGGTAACGAACAGCCCACTCCAGCCCCGTGTCGACGTTCGCCGGGTCATGGGCATCCGTGCCGAGCGTGAAAGGAATGCCCATCTCCAGGGCCCGACGCACGATCCAGTCTTCCGGGTAAACTTCCTGCACCTTCTCAAGAAGGCCTGCGGTGTTCAACTCCAGAACAAGGCCAGCCCGGGCGATGACTTCCAGCGTTCGCTCCACTTCCTCGCGAATGGCATCCGACGGCCTGTGGCCGAAGCGTTTAGGCAAATCCAGGTGGCCAACAATGTCGCCGACCCTGTGTTCAATCGCTTCGCGCACCAGGGCGTAGTACGAGCGGTAAATGTCGTCGATGTCCCTGTGATTGTAGCCGTCAATGTAACGGTCCCAGTCAAAATTCCAGTCGCCAATGTAGTGGACCGAGATGATCAGGAAATCGAAAGGCGCCACCCGGTGCAAATCGGCGTAGAAATCCCTGAACTGCGGGAGGTAATCGAGCTCCAGACCGAAGCGAATGGGCATGTCCGGAAATTCGCTCCTGGCAGCCTCAATTTCGGCCTGGTACAGGGGCAAATCCAGAAGGTCCAGGCGCCAGTCGTCGATGGGCTGAGGCAGCGGCCCGTGCTCGGCGAAACCGATTTCCCGCAAACCTGCGGCGTGCGCAGCGGCCGCCATCTGAGCCACTGTTCCGGTGGCGTGGTTGCAACGAACGGTGTGTAAGTGCAGATTGATCACTTTGGCTGACCTCAACCTTCGCCAGCATCCAGGTAAGCGCTGAAAGCCGACCCTGTTTCAACGTCCAGGCCATCGCGCTCGATTTTTCGGAGGACTTCTCTGATTTTCTCCAGGGTCTGCGGCTCGAGGTAACCAGCGTCTCCAGCCAGATCCGCTGTCATTTCCGCCAGCTCCGCGAAAAGGGATTTCTCGCGCGTGGCCACTTTGGCGTTTACGGCCTCCACCTGCCGTCGAACGGTCTCAACGTCGCCACGAGCGATTGGCCCCGTCAAGCTCAGGAGCGGACCCGCCTCAGCAAGATTCCGCAAGGTTTGCTCGGCAAGGGGAATCAGCACACGTCTTGTCTCGATCGGCGTGAGCCCCGCCTGCAGAGCCATGTGCTCAACCAGATGCCACAGGCTCACCAGAAAATTGGAAGCAGCGCTGCAGGTGGCGTGGTAAAGCGCCTTTTGATCGGATTTCAGCCGAATGACCTCCCCGCCGAGGCCTCGGACCAGCTCCTCCGCCCAGGCCAGTCCACGCTCGTCGCCTTCCACGGCAAATGTACTCCTGGTGAGGAGCTTCCATTCGTCCGGATCACCGCGGAAGGTCTGGATCGGGTGCAGCGAAGCGAGCGCAGCGCCCGCCTTTGCCAGCGGACCAAGGACTGTACTCGACAGCGCGCCGCTCAGGTGTGCCGCCACACGCACCTTCACATCTTCTGCTGCAAGGGCGGCCGCGGTCCTGTGAATCTCGTCGTCCGGTGTCGTCACAAAGAGCTCGCTTACGGTACCTCGTAAGCCACTGAGCTCTTTGACGGCCGTGGCGCCAACCTCGCCAGCCAGGGTCTCCGCCACTTCAAAACGCTGATCGTACACCACAGCCACGGAGGCCCCGCCGTGTTTCAGCGCCCTGGCCAGTGCCGACCCCACTCGCCCGGCGCCAACGATTCCGGCGCGTGTGACCACATCGGTAAGGCTCTTCTTTCTCGTTTTGTTCAGAAAGCTCACGTCGCACCTCGGCAAATTCAGGAAAAGCCGATCCTGCACCGAGGACCGGCTTCGAAATTCAACACACCCTAATTTAGAAAATCACGTGAGAAGAGAAAACGAAAGAATGACCGCCGCGCACCTTCTTGGCAGCACAGCAGGAGCCGGCTCACAAACCGGACGCAGCGGCGACGTCCGTCACACCTTTGAAAAAGCAATCGCAGCGTAGCCGACAGTCCAACCGCCACGCTCTCCTGTGACGTCCGCGGAATTGGTGTAGGTTACAACCTCAGCATGATTGGCGCCCAGTTCGCGCAGGGCAGTCATGGTCGTCGCAACCGGCCCACCGCCGCAGGCCTGGTAGTCGCCGGTCAACAGGCCCTGGCACAGCCCCTCGATGTCCCAGGACACGATCTTACGCAGCGTCCGTTCGTCCGTGCTCACGCACTCCTCGTAAGAGTAGCCGTGGTACAAATCCGTGCTGGCGACGAACAGCGCCTTTTTGCCACGCAATACGGAAGCCAGGCCCCTGCCAACGTCCGTACAGATGTCGTAATCGTACTCGCCGATGACGATCGGTACGATTTTCAGATCGGTCAGCACCATTTGCAGGAACGGCAACTGCACCTCGAGCGCGTGCTCGCTGCGGTGCCCGTACCAGCTCAGACTGGCGAACTCACTGGCGTGCGCTACCTGGTGCGCGAGTTCCGTGTCCACCGGCACAACCCCGAGGGGCGTCTTGTAAGCCTGCCCCGGAAACACCGAAGCACCGCGAAAGTACTCCTGATGACTCGGGGCAAGCACCACAACCACGTCAAAGCGTTTGCCCATGACCAGCTTGTAGCCGTGAGCAGCCACCAGTCCCGAGTACTGGTAGCCGGCGTGCGGACAGGCCAACCCCATGATTTCGCCCGGCACCGGGTCGGGGTTGGCGGCGTCCAGCAGCTCCTGCAGCATCATCCGCAGGGCCGTTGGCGACCCAGGGTAAAATGCACCGGCAACAGCCGGCTCGCGAACGTTCGTTGCCACATGATCGTCGAAAAGCACGGCCCTCACCTCCTCACCTGTTGGTGTGTTCACGCCCGAACACCTCAAAAGCAAAACGACGACGGGACAGGCGGGGTTCACCAAAACCTCGGCCACAAGCTCCAAATCCCCACCAGGGCAGGTGAACCTGCGTTTCGCAACCGCGGGTCGCGAGTTTCGTAGCAGGCTTTTCGTGTAAAATTAGCGTCTTTCGGGCGAAACGCAAGCTGAGAATGCTCCGGATCTCCCCCTTTTCTCCGACCAACCCGCCACTGCGCAATCTGGCTGGTTCCCCGCAGCAGAATGAATTCTGCCGCTCGCCCGCCTTCTGCGGGCGAGAAGAAACGGAACAAAATCGCCACCAGATCCGGGCACACCCGGATCAACGGGAGGTCGTCCCTCCGAGCCGAATCTGTCCTTGTCGAGGTTGGATGCTAGCCCGAAGATTTGATCCCCGGGCGGACACGCCTCGCGTCAGTTTTGGCTTTGTCTCCCGAATCTGACGCAGTGGACCTAACCGAATCGCATCCAGAAACCACCTGTCAGTCCGAGATCTCTTTGTAAGCCAGCAGGGCAACGAGCGAGACCAGCGAAAGGCCGCTCCAGACCGCAAAGGCCACAAAAGCGCCTTTTGCCTGCCACAGCGCGCCAAAAAGGACGTTGGCGGGCAGAGGTAACAGACCCACCGTGGCGTGGTAGGCGCCGTACCCCGTACCCCGACGCCCGGCGCCGACCAGGTCCGAAACCAAGGCTCGTGGAACCGTCTCCACCACGGCGCTCACAAGGCCGTAGAATGCGAAGAGTGCCCAGGCCTGCCACGTGGCGTTCGCCGCGCCAAAGCCAAACAAGAGCAGGGCGTTGGCGAGAAAGCCGATCGCCAGCACGTTCCGCCTGCCGTAGCGGTCCGACAGCGCCCCGACCGGCATGGCCAGCAGCGCGTAGATGACGTTGTACACCAGGTAAACAATCGGGATCAGCTTGTCGCTGACGCCCAGGTTGCTCGCCCGAACAATGTAGAACGCGTACGTGATGTGGCTGAAAGTGAAAAGCCCGATGATGGCCAGGAAAACTCCAAACCGCTTCGGAACGCCCGCGGTTTCTGACCTGTCCTGTCGTTTGGCCTGGTTTCCAGAACGCTCCTCGCGTACAAAAGCGAGCAAGATGCCGACCGCAACCAGCCCCGGTACAAGGGCGGCTGCGAACACAATTCGGTAGCCGCCTACCCAGTGCGCCATGACGAGAAAAGCAACCAAAGAACCAACCACCGCACCGGCCGTGTCCATCGCGCGGTGGAAACCGAAACTGCGCCCTCTGACTTTTGTGCCCGACGACTGGGCGATCAGTGCGTCTCTCGGCGCCGTGCGAATCCCCTTGCCAACGCGGTCGAGAAAGCGGATCCCCAGCACCTGTGTCCAGCTCGTGGTCAACGCCAGCAGAGGTTTCACCAAGTTCGAGAGGCCGTAGCCGGCCACAACGAGGGCTTTGCGCTTCTGCAGCCGATCCGAGTACCAGCCCGAGAGAAATTTCAGCAAACTGGCCGTGGTCTCGGCAACACCCTCGATGAGCCCAAGCACCGACTTGCTCACGCCCAGGACCGAAGTCAGGAAAAGCGGAAGCAAGGGCAAAATCATCTCAGATGCCGTGTCGGTGAAGAAGCTCACCCATCCGAGGGCCAGCACATTCGGGTGAATGCGCCGCCCCGCCGACTCTCCTTTAGGCGACTGATTCCGGATTTCGGACATGTTCCCTCCACACGTTACGGAGTCAGAACAACGTTCAACCGCTTCGAAGTCCTCCACTACCAGACTGTTCTTCCTGCAGGCTCGCCGATTTCCGCACTTCTGCAGCGACTTGCTGCACGGGAAAGACCGACTTCCCTACGTTTCTCTCGCACAGCAGGCAAGCCTACGCTTGCTCCGCGGCAGAATCTGCCCTTGCGTTAGGTTCCACAGCGCCGCCCAGCACTTCTTCCACCAGCTCGCGGATCTTCGGCTTAAGCTCCTCCAGGGTTCGCTTCCCGAGGTCCGTAAGCTCGTACACACGGCGACGCCGCCCATTTTTCACCACCTGTCG
>JAADFT010000193.1 GCA_013152765.1 Calditrichota bacterium
AATAAGCGGCAAACCGCGCCGGTGCGCAATTTCGGCAACTTCCTCGAGCTCGGCTTCCTCGGTGAAGCCCAGCACCCGGTAGTTCGAGGTGTGGGCCACGAGAATGGCTCCGGTGTTTTCCGTGATCGCTGCCTCGTAGTCCGCGGCCCGCGTCTTGTTGGTGGTCCCAACTTCCACCATGATCGCCCCGCTGCGCTGCATGACCTCCGGCAAACGGAACGAACCGCCGATCTCAATCAGCTGCCCGCGCGACACGATCACTTCTTTGCCGAAGGCGAGCGTGTTGAGGCTCAGCAGCACTGCCGCAGCGTTGTTGTTGACGACTGCGCTCATCTCAGCGCCCGTCAGACGGCAAAGCAGGGCGTCCACGTGGGAAAGCCGCTCCCCGCGTACTCCTTCCGGCAGATCGATTTCGAGGTTGCAGTAACCGTCTGTGACACGTGCCAGATTCTGCCTTGCCACCTCCGGCAGGGGAGCGCGGCCCAGGTTCGTGTGCAGAATCACCCCGGTTGCGTTGATCACCCGCTTCAGACTCGGTGCGAACAGGGCCTGCAGTCTTTCTTCAGCTTCCTGGACGACGCGTTCTGCGAGCTCCTCCTTGTTGGCCGAGCCTACGCCTTCGACACGTCCCGCTTTGAGCGCCTCGCGCAACTCGCTGAGCGCTTCGCGCACAGCTTCGGTGACCAGCTCCCGGGAGTAGCGGGTGGCGAGTTCCTCGGCCTTCGGGAGTCGCAGCACGAAATCTACGCTCGGCAGACTGCTCAGAAGTTTGGCTCTGTTTTCCATTTTCTGCCTCGGGATGAGTCCAGTTGCAAGCACCAGCTGGCCGCTACGGCACCGGGACGGCTTCTTCCGCTCTGCTGACGGGTTCCGCAGCCACGGTGATGCGTTTCAGCGAGGCCCAGAGTCCGGCCGTCAGCAGCACGCCCAGCAACGTTGAAAGAGCGAGGCCGGTCAGCATCGCCGTAATCCCAAATCGGTCTGCCAGGACACCGAGAGGCGTGAGGAGCAGACCCGCCGTGCCCCAGGCCAGGCCGATCATGAGCGACGAAACGGTGCTCAGGTTGCGTGGGAACAGATTCTGCGCTTCGACCAGGTTTGCTGGAATCGAAAGGAAAATGCCGAATCCCGCTAAGGCGATCAGGATCAGACGGAGGTCGCTCTGCACCGCGAGGAAGCCCAGGAAAAGAGGCACGGGCAGCGAGAACGAGAGAAGCAGTGTCTGCAGCCGACCGATCCGGTCGCTGAGGGCGCCACCGAGAAACGAACCGACCGACCCGGTGAGCTGAAAGATCGTGATGGAGCTGCCGGCCAGGAACAGGGCCGTACCGTGGCTGCGCAGCAGAATCGGCATGAAGTTGCTGAATCCAGCGATCACGACGGCGCGCAGCGTAACGAGGAGCCACAGCAACGTTAACGGAAGCCAGCGTGCTTTCAGGTCCGCCAGGTTTCCGGTTGTGGCGATTTTCGCCTCGCGTTTTGGGTCCGGAGCCCAGAAGTAGAGCAACACGCTCACAACGAAGGCCGGCAGCATCATGACCCAGGAGCGCTCCAGACCGATGAGCATCACCACCGGCAAGATGATCACCGGACCCAGCGAGTGCCCCACGTTGCCGCCGGTGACGAAGATGGACATGCCGTGCCCTTTTCGATCCCCGGCCACTGCGTGCGCCGAAGCGGCGGCGAGAGGGTGGAAGGCCGCCGTGCCGAGTCCGCTGAGGAAGAGAAACGTGGCAAGCGCCGCGTAGTTCGGCGCCACGCCCAGCAGGCTGATGAAAAAGCCGGTGACGAAAGGGGAGAGCCACACGAAGACCCGCCAGCGGTGGCGGTCAGCGAGGTAGCCGAACAGAGGCTGCAGTCCCGACGAGGACACCGACAGGACCGAAGCCAGCGACGCAGCCACCGCCACGGACATGCCGTGCTTGGCAATCAGAAGCGGTAACAGCGGTGCGAGGTAACCGTTGTAAGAATCCAGGGCGAAATGACCCGCGGCGAGAATCCAGAGCGATTTGCGGGCGCTGGTGGACTTCACGGACTGACCTCCACGAAGTCCGCGAGCACGTCGCCGAAAAGCGTGTTGGCCACGATCGTGAGACGCTTGGAAGCCTGGTCAAAGTCGGGCGAACGGTGAGTGAGCAGGCTGTTCAGTCCCGCCGTGTGCTGCGAGCCGACCTGGACCCCACCCAGATTGGATCTGGCCACCAGGTAAACCGGCAGGTCGCGCGGAATGCGGACCCTGACATCCCCGAGCACAGCGGTCAGGGCAAGGCGTGCGTCGCGATTCGCCGGTTTCAGGCCTGTGAGATCCACCTCTACGTCGCCGAATGTCGAATGGAGACTCCCCTTTTTGAAAGACGGGGAATCGAGCCGGATCTTGAGAGAGCCAAGCACCCGGGTCTCAACGATCTCCTCGTTACCGAGCACTGTGGCGTCACTCGAGATCTCGGTTGTAGCGGCAGGACGTGTTGAGGACGAACGGCCCCGATTTTCGACGAGCATCCACAGACCGAGGCCCACCAGCAGAAGCGGCCACCAGGTGGCAATGACGTCGCCGAAGTCGGCGATCCCGAGATTGTCCAGCAGAAACAGCAGACCCAGAACCACCAGGAGCACGCCCGTTTCCAGCGAATGATGCCGAGTGGAGCCCACGGTTTCCTCCCGAGCTCAGCCTTCGAGCTCTGCCAGATATTTTTCGGCTTCCATGGCGGCGATGGCACCGGTGCCTGCCGCAGTGATGGCCTGTCGGTAGACCGGATCCTGCACGTCGCCGCAGGCGAACACGCCGGAAATGTTGGTCCGCATGCGCCGGTCCGTCACGATGTAGCCCTGCTGGTCGAGTTCCACCTGGCCTTCGAAAATGGCCGTGTTGGGAATATGCCCGATGAAGACGAACACGGCGTCCACCGGAAAATCGTAAACTTCGCCAGTTTTGACGTTTTTCAGGCGTAGGCCCGTTACCTCATCCTCTCCGAGAACGCGCTCGACCACCGTGTCCCAGATGAACTCGATTTTCGGGTTTTTGAAAGCGCGATTTTGCAGGATTTTGCTTGCACGCAGCTTGTCTCTGCGGTGAATGATCGTGACCTTCGACGCGAAACGCGTCAGGAAAAGACCCTCGTCCAGGGCGCTGTCACCACCGCCGACCACGGCCACAGGGCGGTCCTGGTAGAAGAAGCCGTCGCAGGTGGCGCAGTAGCTCACCCCTTTGCCGATCATCTCGTCCTCGCCCGGGACGCCCAAACGTCGTGGGTTGCTGCCTGTGGCGATGATCAGGGACTTCGTCTCGTACTCGGCCTCTCGCGCGCGCAGCAGCATCGGTTGCTGCCGCAGCTCGGCCGCTTCAACGTGGTCGATCACGATGCGTGCGCCGAAACGCTCGGCCTGCTCCCGGAAAAGCTGGTACATTTCCAGGCCACCGACGCCTTTAGGGAAGCCGGGGTAGTTCTCGATTTCGTTGGTGATGGTGACCTGCCCGCCCTGGGTGTCGCCGGTGATGACAATGGGGTCGAGGTGCGCCCTTGCGGCGTAAATTGCAGCGCTCAGGCCCGCGGGACCCGACCCCAGGATGACAACGTTCTCCATCCCATCTCCCTCCTTAGCTGAGTTGAACAGCGCGAATTTAGGAAAACCGTGCGGGAAAGTCAACGAGGACCAGCGTCGTGCGGTTCCGCAGGGAAAGGTTCACCAGGTTGTGGAGGACCTCAGCTGCTTGGGCAGCCTGCCAGGCTCCGGCCGAGAACCGCCGGACAGATGTCGACGGGCCCTTTGCATCCCGTTGAGGAGAGCAAGGTTTCGGGGTTTCTCGACTGCTGCCCTCCAGGCGGTTCGGGTGGACCACAAAAAAAGCGGGCCAAGACCGAGGTCTTAGCCCGCTGCGGTTGGGGGAAGTAGCCAGAGCCTATTTCAGGAGGGCCATTTTCTTCACTGCCACGTGCTGGCCAGCTGTGATCCGGTAGTAGTAGACCCCGCTGCTGACCGGCACGCCGTTGTCGTTGCGGCTGTCCCACTGGATCGCGTGGTAGCCGGCTTCGATGGGCTTGTCCAGCAGAGTCCTGATGCGCTGGCCGAGGACGTTGTAGATCTCGATTCGGACGTGCTCGGGCTTGGGCAGCTCGAACCGGATGGTTGTCGTCGGGTTGAACGGGTTCGGGAAGTTCTGGTACACCGCGAACTTCTTCGGAATTGGCACGCTCACCCGCACCGGGTCGTGCTGCGTCTTGAAGCCGGACACCGACACGTCCTCAAGTTTGTAGTAGTACACCTTGCCAGCCTTCGCCGCCAGGTCCACGAACTGGTACTCGTGATTTTCGCTTGGCGGAATCAGCTTGGTGTTCACCCGCACGTACTCGCCGTCCTCGGTAGCCGAGCGCAGGATGTTGAAGCCCAGGTTGCCCTGCTCGCGCGTCGTCTTCCACTGCAGGCGCACGCCCTTGAATGGCACCATCTGAGCTTCGAAGCTCTCGAGCTGCACCGAGGTGAGTACGGTGATCAGCCAGTCCACGTGTACCGTGTCGTCCTGGTCGAAGATCAGGGCTCGCACAGTGATGTTGCCCGGATCGTAGCGCGTGCTGACGAATTTGTACGTCGGCAGGCTGGACACGATGTGCGTTTCCTCCGGCGTGATCGTCAGCCACTGGTAGCGCAGCGAGTCCTGGTCCGGATCGGCAGCCGAGACGTCGAACATGATCGTGTCCGGGTAGGTGGCCGAAAGGACCAGCTCCGTCGGATGGTACGAAGCGATTTCCGGCGGCCGGTTCTGGTTGATCACGTTGATCGTGACGATGTGGTAGCTCACACCGCCCTCGTCGTCGCGGGCGTAGAACCGGATCCGGTAAATGCCGCCCTGACGGTAGTTAGGCGTCCAGGCGAAGATGTGGCTGCCGAGCGAGTCGAAGGTGGCGCCCTGAGGGATGCCCTTCGCACCCATTCTCACCGTCCCGCCATCCGGGTCGCTGGCCAGCACCACAAACTCCACGTGCTGGTTCTCGCGGATGGTGGTGTCGGTCGGTGCAACGATCTGCGGGTACTGGTTGGATTCGCCCTTGGCGTGGAACACGACCGGCGAACCCTTCAGATTCAGCCGAATTGCCCAGGCAATGTTGTCGCCCGGCTGCGAGCCGAGGATCCAGTGCGCGGAGGCAACACCACGTTCATCTGTGGTTACGGGTGTGGTTTCCACGATGCGGCTCATGCCGTCCACCGCCGAGAACGTGACCGCCACGTTTGGCACACCGTTGCCGAAACGGTCGAGCACGATGGCCTCGATGGGCAGACCGAGCTGCTGTCCAACCTGGCCCTTCTG
>JAADFT010000194.1:0-570 GCA_013152765.1 Calditrichota bacterium
CAAACGGCGGGAAGAAAGGCATGTCTACCCAAGAATTTTCGAACCGGCCAAGACTCAGCGTGTCCACACCACAAAACTGCCATTCGGCCCCTTCGGCAAAACGCCACCTCATCCTGACGGCGACCATCCGCTGCTCGCCGGTCTGGTTCGTTACCTCAGCCGTTGCAAAAACCACCCCAGCACGGTCGCGAAACCCAATGCTGTTCCACCGCAATTTAACTGGGTCGCGCGTTTGAACATTGAATCGCAAAGTCCTCCTTGCCAGCAACGTACTGTCCGACGACCGAAAAACGAAGGTCACACCGTAGTCTCCGGGCGCAAGAAATGCGATCCGGCCGTTCGTCTTCCAAACTGCCACATCTTCTGTTCGTGCGAGCTCCACTTTTTGCTCAGGAATTGACGCAGTGACATGCCCAAACGCTCCCTCGCCCAACCCAGAAGTTTTGAGCCAGAACTCGACAGAGTCCCCCTCAGCCGGTCGAGATGGATTCCACCAAATGGAGTCAATTGTCCCCTCTCCCGTCGCTACGCTCGTGAAACCATGAATCAGGGTCTCGTCAGTCCCCAGAT
>JAADFT010000194.1:613-5910 GCA_013152765.1 Calditrichota bacterium
GCTCAGGCACACTCAGGGAAACTCGGTTAGTTTCATCGCCCAGCGTGTATTCTGCTATCGGCAAAAGGAAATTGGGCCACAACAGTTGCACTCGCTGAAGCTGGATGTCAGGCTTGACTTCAAGCGAAACGGACTTGTCCGATTCCCGCACCGCTTCAACTTTGATTTCTCGGCGCGGCAGCAAGATGGGTGTGGCGGGATCACCCAGCAGAGTGTACTGATTGACCATCGTCGTAGCGAGCGAACTGCCGAAACGATCGTAGTAGCGCGTTTTCGCAATCTGCACAGCTTCGCCGAAGGTGTGTACAGTTGTGTCCTGCAGAGCACGAATAAGTTCGTTCAGGAGATAGTAGTCGTTCCAGACCCACCCGAGCCCTGCAGAACCGAGTACCGCAATCGCGCCTCCATCATGATGCAGTAGCAGAGCGTTGCCAAGACATTGGGTCCCCGCCTCGAATGCAGCTGTGAAACAAGTCATGCTTGTCACGAACGGAAGCCTGTCACCGTTCGCGATTTTAGGCACTTCATCAAAAGTCAACAGACGTGCATCAGCCCATACCCTCCCCCCACCATGACCCATGAAATTGATGAGTCCAGCGCCCTCATTCCAGTAACTTAGCAGGTCCTCTGATGTGCCGAGGAAAGGTGGCGTAGAGGGCGCTACGTCAAACCGGCGAAGGTCAAACGCTCGACTCCAGCGGTTTTCGAGGATCGTTTGGGTTTGCTGCTTGAAAACGGGGTTCATCCCTGCAATCATCAAAATACGATTGTGCCAAAGGCTGCTTGCTTTGTTTTGGTACTTCCAGAGTTTTCGGACCACAAGACTGAGCTCCGCCAGGTTCGCAACTGGTAGTCGCCCCACTGCCATCTCAGGATGAACATCCAGCGTAGAGCTCACGACGAACTGGTTGTCGCTCGGCAACGCACCGTACTTGACGCTCTGAACGATTGGGGCAGGGACCAGCACGCCAGGACTCTCGAAACAGTCGCGCCGCCTTAATGACGCCCCCACCAAAAGCAGAAACCGCGGCGGCCGCAGCCAATCTTGCAGGAGTCGCTTTGTGAATCTCTGGATCGCAACGGGCGAGTAAATTCCCCAATTGAAATTGTCGTAAATCGTTTCCGTGGAAACCTTCCAGACTCGTAAACCGTCACGACGGCGTAACGCGACCAGACTGTCCATGGGGGGACTGTTCAGAAAACTGTCGGGAGCGATGATGACGTAGTCCACGTCCCCGCTCGAAGTCCACAGAATTGGGGCACTCGCAGCCCTAATCGCTCGGGGAGTTTTCTTTTTCGCTTGCGCTATGGCAATGTACCTGACGTCGCCGCTCTCAACCTCGTCTTCCAGTTCGACCTGCCAAAACCGCTCAATTCCTGAAGCTGTCTCCTGCTCGATTAGCTCTTTTTTTACCCCGCAAAACTTGCCCACACCAATCTTGTAGACATCCACTTCGTCAGTCGAAAAGCCCTCCAAACGGAAGCGCACTCTGCCTCCGACAACAAACCGAGGCACAGTGAATTCAAGCTCGTCATTCCATGCTTTGTACTGGCGCGGGTAGGTCAGCTCAAACCAGTTGAAAAGAATCTCATTTGCTTCGTCCGAGTTCAGATTCAAAACTGAGAACTCGTTCACACCCGGCTGCAGAGCATCCGCGTAGAGCGGGAAATTCTCACTGGTTTCGGTGATAAGCAGGTTCTGGTCGCGCCAGTGGAGCACCTGTCCGACGTCCTGGTTGCCGAGAACCAACCTCGCCGCGTGCTGACCAAGATCCCCGTACGTTCGGCCGTGCAGGCAAGCTTTTACGCGAACAACCATCGCCGTTGTCGTGTCGGGCCAGGGCAACTCGAATTGGAAGGACTGCAAACGTCCTCCGGCAATCCGCCCCCAGAACCAGTGGTCGCGTTCGACCGGATAGGGCACGCGCCCAAGACGGAAAAAACCGCCACGGTCCTTTTCGAAATGTTCAGTCCACGGAAACCAGCGTGGCCTGTAGGCGCGTCGTCCCGTCGGGTTCCCGGGCAGGGAAACAAGACGCTTGGCGGTTCCGGTTGTTGTTTCCACCAGCCAGTAAGCGTTTACGCGCGTGTAGTTGCTGTAGTAGATGTCAGGGGCATCAGGTTTCGGTGGAGGACGGTAAGGTTCGCCCCAGAACTCGATGGCGTCATCGCCGTCGAAGATTCCGTCGCCGTTCAGATCGTCCACCCAGATTGGCACCTGCCTGCCCTGGCAGAAAAGTCGCAGGGCCGTACAGGGAACACCGCGCCAGTCGAAGCCGCTGTCCAGCAAAGCCGCAGCGGTAACGCGGTAGAGTCCCCGTTTGTCCACGTAAAATTTGACAGGTTTGCGAATGAAGGAGAGTTGCTGGATCCAGTCAGGACTGGTCTGACCAAAGGGTGTTTCGTTGAGACGCGGTTGAGTCCGGGCCTCCACCTGAAACTGCTGGACAGCCCCCAATTGCACCTTCTCGAGGCCATCCTCCGTGATGGCGACGTCCCACTGAGTACCGGCTCCGGACGGAACCGCCTCGCGGACGCTTCCGGACACGCCTTCTTCACCAGCGGCTGCCGGCGCGCCCGTCAGGGACGCAATGGTCACAGCGGCCACGACCAGAGCCACGATCACGCGAATCGCTTTACCAGTTCCGCTCAAGAGATGTCTCATGTCCCCGTAGGAAAATCCACGCGCAGCGAATTACCCCAACGACTGCTCACGGATTACTTAACGGCATTCCCAAAGTTCTGCAAACACTCATCCTGCCTGGGAGCGAACTCCTTTTACAGATCCGTTGCTACAGTGCGCGACACGAGACTTCCGGGACCTCCCCTGTCGTGTCGATTTCGCACGCCCACCCGTCGAATTCGGCTCGCCAGCCTTCCTTCCCATGTGCTACATGAACCTGAAAATCCCTCGGCTCCGTTGGTTCGAGAATTTTCAGAACCGTGACCAGATCCACCGACGACGCACGGTCGGCTAGCACTTCTGCAAAAATGTGGCCAAATTGCTCCTTCAGCGGCAACTGTCCTCTGCGCGTCCGTAACGAAACGTCGGAAGCCAGCCAACCGCGGGCCAATGCCTTTGGCCTGCCCAGCCAGAAACCATCTGAAAGCACTTCGACACTTCCGAGCCCGTCTTCATTGTTCGGGAAGAAGCGTGCGGAGACTTCAACCGGTTTCGCAGCTCGCACCTGGTCGAAAATCACCAACCAGTCCGGTTTCAGCCAGATCAAGGTTCTCACAACCAGCTTCACGTCCGTATTCACCAGCGCGTACGCCTGGGTTGCGTCGCTGCTCAGAGCGAGCCAGACGTCCCTGTCGAGGTAGCGTACGATCCTCGCCTCGGCTTTGGAAGAGTTGGTCCCTTCTTCGCCCGTGATGTACGCGTGCCCCTTCCCGTTAATTAACAGTCCGTTGTGTGCCTCGGTCAAGCGCAACAGCCACTTCGGGTCAAAACGACTGTAAGCTGCCCCAAAGGGATCCCTCAACAGCCACTCGCCTTTCGCTTTCAAAATCAGGGTGTTCCGATCGGCGTGCTCGTGGTTCGCCGGCCCACCGCTGCGGAATGCCACGACCGCGTCGTCGTCTCCCCAGCCAGTTCGCCAGATTACCCAACCTGTTGCCAAACGCACACCTGCGAGATGTTGTGGCCACTCCGTGGCGACCGGGACAGTTGGATCCAGAGCGAGAAGCGCAAATTCGTTCCACGCGCCTGCCCGCTCCATGGCGGCACGCTGCGCAACGGGATCCCGCAATTTGGCAGCAATCCAGGCCATTGCCGCCATGCGGAAACTGTATTTTGCATCCGAGAAGTTGACGATGTCGGCCCTTTTGCCGTCGCGGATCCACAATCCGTGGTGCTCGCCGGGACTTACACTTGCCCGGCCAGCCTGTAAGGCAAGTGCGAAATCCACCTGGCCCGGGAGGTTCAACTCATCAAACAGATCTGGCCCCCCGGACTGCTCGAGTGCCCAAAGAAAGGTCAGCAGCTCTTCCGTCGCGTAACCCCAGTACGAAATACCCTCAGGATAGCTGCCGTCTGGTAGGTAGACGTTCCGACAAAACCAGCGGGCGTGCTCTGTAGCTGTCTCGAGCCAGCCCTCCGCCCGGTCGTCGTGGCCCAGCAGGTGCAAAGCCCCCACACCAAGGGCGGCAAGCGGTACCGCGTGCAAATTTGTGGAGCGCAAAATCCACGGCCAGCGACGGAAATCTAACTTCTGAAAATTGACCTTAGCGTCTTCTGCGAATCCCCAACCGTGGACCTGCTCCGGATGATCCATCCCCCACAGCGTCCGGTAACAAGGAAGGCATCCTTTTTCGGCCAGGTCCTTTTCCGTTTTCGATCGGATTTCTTCCGACAGTCGATCACCCAAAAGTTCCAGGGCGAAAACCACGCTCTGAACACATTCCGGCGCGCGCTGGAGGCCGATCACCTTGTCGCCATCCACAAAGTAGTCCCAGGCTGGGAACTTGTGCAGCACGTCCAAAGCCGCCAGAATGACCTCCGTGCGGTCAGCCACTTCGGTAGCCGTCAGGACTGCAGCGCTTCGCAGCGCCTGGCAGATTTTCGGGATGTCCCAGATCCTGTTTGCAAAACTCGCTTTGGAACGCAGGAAGCGCAGAGACGCCTCTCCTGAGCGTGCAAGAAGCTCCGGTAGGACGTCGGAGAAGTACGATTGGCGCAAATTGTAGCGGATCCTGTCGAGATCGCGGGGCCGAACCAGTGCAGGCCCGCCGGATTTCACCTGGTCGCCTGCCAGCGCGGACCCCAGGCGAGGCCCGAAAGCCGGTAAAGCTGCTGCCCCCAGTGTACCCTTAAGCAACAGCTTTGTGAATTCGCGTCGCGACACCGGCATTCTGCTTTTGTTTTCGCTCATTTGTGGTGACTCCTCCGTTGACCCCTGCAACCTAAACGGGAATGTTCGATCCCCGGCGAACTGACCGCGCCCACGACTCGTGGTACACGGGCACAACATCCCTCTCCCCGCCCCGCCGACGCTCGGCAAATTCTTCTGAAGCGAATGTACACACCCCTTTGCTGCGATTCAACCGGAATTGTTGCCGCGCTTACAAACCAACACTGCGGAAGCCGCCTACACAAAGCTTCCGACCGCCTCAGAACAAGGCGCAGCCTTGTAAAATTGCCGTTTTAGCCGTAAATTGTGTTTGTTCGGAGTGAGCAACGCGAGGAGCAGAGTTTGGAGTGGTTCAGAGAAGCCTTTGATCACGACTACCTCACTATTTACGCGAGGAGCAACGAAGAGGAAGCAAAGCATCAAGTAGCGTTTCTGCTGGCTCAA
>JAADFT010000195.1:0-5294 GCA_013152765.1 Calditrichota bacterium
AGTGGACATCCTCGGTCGCTCCTTCGCACGAGCTAAAGCTCGCGCTACCTGACGGGCTCTCCGTGTCACCGTGCCCCCGTGTGAGGTCGGAGGGACGCGCTTTGTGCGTCCGGGCTATTTTGGGAGTACGAAGTCGAGGGCCTCTGACGACGGCAAGCGAAGAACCGACGTCGCAATCCTGCCTTGACTTGGGTCGGTGGATTGCGTAACTTGCCTCCGCACGAACAAAAATCGGCGAACAGAGCCTTCGGAGGCAGCCTTGAAACGTCTGGGCCATTTGAGTTCAATCCTGCTCCTCGGTTTTGTACTGGCGAGGGTGGGCGTAGCGACTGCGCAGGTCGAGTACGCTGTGCTGGACAACGGTTTCCGGGTTGTGCTCGTGCCGAAGCCGTCGTCCTCGGTGGTGGCGTCCATCGTGGTGGTCGGAGCGGGTTTGCGCTACGAGACGATCGATCAAAACGGGCTCTCGCATTTTCTGGAGCACCTGCTTTTCAACGGGACAGAACAGCGCACCCAGAAGCAGCTCTACGACGAGATGGACCGCATCGGCGGTTACAACAACGCCAACACGGGGGAAGACTACACGAATTTCATGGTGCTTGCCCCGAAGGAGCACATCGCGACCGCCCTCGACATCCAGGCTGACATGCTGTTCCACTCCACGTTACCTCCGGAGAAGCTCGAGAAAGAGCGCGGCATTGTGCTGCGTGAAATCGACAAGGACCTGGACCAGCCGGACGCGCAGGCGCAACGACTTTTGAAGGCGCTGGTTTTCGAGGGTACACCGTACGCCTGGCCCATTCTCGGACCACGTCAGTTAATCGCCACGATTCCGAGAGAAACGGTCTACAGCTACTACAAAACCTACTACGTGCCCAACAACATGACGGGGTTCATCATTGGTGACTTCGATTCGGATCAGATGCTGAAGCTGGTCCGCGAGAAGTTCGGAAGTGTTGCCCCGAAAACGGTTCCAGAGCTTGAACCGCTTCGCCCGCGGCTGCCTTCGCAAGACCGTCTGTTCAAGCGGCGTTTTGCGACGAAGCAAGTTTCCCTGCATTTGGGCGCGCTCGGCGCAGCCCCGAGATTGCCAGACTTCTACGCTTGCGAACTTGCTGCGGACCTGTTGGCCAGCGAAGAGGGTAGCTGGAGCCTTGCAAAACACCTGCGGTCTCGCTTTGGGGGTGCCGTTTCGAACGTTTCGGTCGACTACGATTTCCACCCCGAGTTGACCGCGCTGCTCGTGCAGGTCACGCTGGACACGGCTGCGGACGTGCAGGCTGTCTGGGATGCGACGCGCGAGTTTTTGCGCAAGGCGGCGGACACACCCATTGACCAGCGGGAACTCGACGCTCTCAGACTCACTTTGCGTACGGCGGAGGTCCTGGACGGTGAGCGTCCCCACCATTTGGGCATTTTGAAGGCTCCCTACCTTGCTGTTTTCGGGCCGTCGATTCTGTCGGACTACTGGCCTGGCATGAACGCAGTTACCCCCGCCGAAATTCAACGTGTCTGGAAGCGGTGGATGTCGGAGACCCATTTTACGGGTTTAGCAGCTGGTCCTTTGAAGCTGGAGGGAACACGCCAGGCCACGGTTGCTGGGGCTCCAGAGGTACGCACGCTTGCGAACGGACTCACAGTGATTTTGCAACAGGACCCCAGCGCACCAATCTTTGCCGCTCACCTGCTGGTCAAAGGGCGGCTGCTTGTTGAACCAGCCGGCAAGGACGGCATCACCAACCTTCTTCACCAGCTTTTGCCAAAGGGCACACGCTCTCATCCCGGCGAGTCGCTCCGGAAGGCCCTTGACGAGATCGGCGCGCGGGTGCAAGTTACCGACTCTCCCTGGATTCCTTTTGACGACTACTACACGCAGCCGGATTTCAGCTTTGTGCGTTTCGAGTGTCTCGACGAGTACCGCGATCGGGGTCTGAAGCTTCTGGCCGAAATGGTCCGCGAACCGCAACTGGACGAGAAGGAATTTCAGCAAGTCAAACAACGGGCGCTGGGCATGGCTGGAATGCGCTCCGGTTCGTCGAGGGAGCGGTCGCGGCGACTCTTCATGAGCACCTTGTTTGCAGGGCATCCGTTCTCGCGCGCCGTCTACGGCACACCACGGACGTTGGGCAGCATTTCTTACGAGGACGTCAGGCAGTTTGCTCGCGGGTACCTGGTGCCTTCGAACATGATTCTGGCCGTTGTCACGGCCGGGCCGGCGGATGAAATGTGGCAGCAAATCGAGCGGGAATTCAACTGGCGAGGGCGGGCCGGACTGCGAGCCGAGGGAGCCGAGTGGCCGCAATTTGTGAAGGGGATCAAGAAGGTTGAGGACAGGAAGGGGAGTGGCCGCGCCTACCTGAGGCTGGGCAACATCCTGCCGCAGGTGTCCGACGCTGACGTACCCGCGTTGCTGGTCGCGAACGAAATCCTTTCGTCGCGGATCGCTTTCGATCTTCGGGAGAAACGGGGCTGGGCGTACTCGATTGGGTCGTCCGTCAGCCTGTTTGGCGACAGGGGCTGGTTCTCAGCGGCCATGAACCTGTCAGCGCAAAATCTGCAGGCGGCTACGGATGCAATCCGTGAGCACATGCGGCGTTTGCAACAGGTAAAGCCGCAGAAGGACGAGCTGGAACGAGCCATCAACCAGGTGCGTTCACGTTACGCAATGCGAACTTTGCGCCGAGTGAACCGGGCGTTTTACATGAGCGTGGATCAGTACCGCACGGGGCGCGACGACTGGACTCGTGACGTGGTGAACAGAGTGGCAGAGGTGACGGCGAGCGACGTGGTGCGCGTGTCGAAGCTGTTCACTCCCGACGATCTGGTGGTCGTTTGGGTGGATTAGGTCGGGGATGTCGTACTGTACACGCAGTCTACGACGATTTTTTTCGAGTTGAGCGTGCGCTTTGACAAGGGTTGGCCATGAAGCTTGAGAAGAAGCTTGCAGGAGATGTACTCGTTTTCAAAATTCAGGAAGAGCGGCTGGACGGGAGCGTGGCGCCCGACTTGAAAGCTGAGCTTCTGGTGGCAGTCAAAAACGGGCACCACAAGATCCTGGTG
The DNA here is from genome assembly GCA_013152765.1 of Calditrichota bacterium. GTDB lineage: Bacteria > Zhuqueibacterota > Zhuqueibacteria > Oleimicrobiales > Geothermoviventaceae > Geothermovivens. The sequence goes on from JAADFT010000195.1 coordinate 3,061, forward strand.
GATCTGAGCGAGGTGACGTACGCCGACAGTTCCGGCCTCGGGGCACTCCTTTTTGGGCAAAGACAGGCGCGCTCCGAGGGTGGCGCACTGAAGGTTTACGGCGCTTCAGGCCGGATTGCCAATCTGATCCGGATTGCCCGCCTGGAAAACGTGCTCGAGAACTACGACGACTGGCAGGAGGCGTTGCAAAGCTTCGAGGGCAGCGACGACTCGAACGGCGATTGAGTAACGAAGCAGGCAGAGCGTAAACGCCCGCGGGCGAGGCTGCTGACAAATCGTCGGTTGTTGTGTCTTAAGTACGCTGCAAAAGTGCGGGCTGGTTGTTTGACAGAAGTTGGCTGGCGAGACGGACTTGGTGTTTTTCAGGCGTCCGATTCTGCCTAAGAAAACGGATGGCGTTTTCGTGGCCGGTGCGGCTGAAAGGGTGCGCCTCGGCGAGCGCATCCCTGGAACGCCGTCGGAGGACAGGCCCCGGGCCGCTGAGCTCCGGCGTGAGCGTGAGTTTGTTCTACGAGATTTGACGTGGCACCGTTTGAGCTTCCTTTGAGAAGTGGGGCGAAAGTCTGAACGAGAGGGGTTGCAACAAAGGAGGGAGACGGAATGCCGATCTACGAGTACCGCTGCAAGATCTGTGGTCGCAGGTCGAGCTTTTTTGTGATGAAAGTGGGGGAGGTTCCGGACCTGAAGTGCCGTTTCTGCGGTAGCACCGAAATGGAACGAATCATGTCGCGCTTTGCGGCTGTGCGTTCAGAGGAGGACCGGCTGGAGAGCCTGGCGGACCCGTCCAAATGGGGCGATCTGGACGAGAATGACCCGAAAAGCGTCGTGCGCTTCATGAAGAAAATGGGGCAGGAGTTCGGCGACGAACTCGGTGAGGACTTCAACGAGGTGATCGAAGAGGCCGAGGCTGAAGCTTACAAAGCCGCTGAGGGCGGCGGCGAGGAAGGCGAGGGCGGAGGCGAAGCCGGTTCCGGGACGGAAAGCGCAGGCTCCGACCTCGGGCTCGACTAATTGTCCAATTCCAAGCGGGTTGCACCGGTTCGTTGGGATCCGGTGGCCCGCTCTGACTGTTTGCCGCGGAGAACTGAATGAACCAACTTTCCTTCTACCTGCTGATTGCACCACCAATCCTGTTCGCGCTGACAATTCACGAGTACGCCCACGGCTGGGTTGCGTACCGATTTGGCGACCCCACTGCTAAGCAGGCGGGAAGGCTTACGCTGAACCCGCTTGCGCACCTGGATCCTTTGGGAACCATCCTGCTGTTTGTGGCGCGCATCGGGTGGGCGAAGCCGGTTCCCGTGAACCCGTACTACTTTCGCGACCCAAAGCGCGACTTGCTCTGGGTGTCTCTGGCCGGGCCAGCCTCAAATCTTCTTGCCGCTTTCGTTTTTGGGCTGGCTTGCCGAGCGCTTGGAGTGACCTCTTTTTACCGGGTGCACCCGGGAGCTCTGGGTTTGCTCGAGTTCATGCTGATTTTCAGCGTCTACATCAACCTGATTTTGGCGGTGTTCAACCTGATTCCGGTGCCGCCTCTGGATGGCTCGAAAATTCTGGCCGGTTTGCTCTCCCGGGACGCCGAGAGGGCGTACGAAGAGTACGCGCGCTACGGTGCGTACGCTCTTTTCGGGATCATTCTGATCGAGATGTTGACAGGTGCGCGAATCCTTTGGGCTGTGATCGGTCCGTTCGTGCGCTTTTTCAGTGTGCTTTTCGTGGGATCGCCTTTAGCCTGAAAAGCGGTTTTTTTCCGGTTGCGCAAGCCGGGCCCACGACAGGAAAGAAGCGTTTGGTCCACACTGGCAGGGTGTGGGAATTCCCGCTTCGGGGCTGTGAAAACGGCGACGTAAACACCGGTTCGTGAACAGACAGGATGGCTCAACACGCAGTCGGAGGGAGGATGCGGACACGACTGGTGCATCGTTTGGTTGCAATCCCGGCTTTTGTAGTGCTGGTGGGTGTGTCTTCGGCACAAAGCCAGGAGCTGCTCCGCGTGGTCGACACGCCGACGGCCGGTATGCTGGAGCGTGGCCAGGTCGAGTTTGATCTGCGCCTGTTCCCGGTGGGTGGTGTGCTGGCGGGCGTGAACGTTGGGTTGGCGCGCGAATTCCTGATCGGTCTTTCGTACGGGGGACTCAACGTGATCGGCTACGGCGACGTGAACTGGTACCCGAGACCGGGCGTGCACGCTCGTCTGCGGCTGATTGACGAAAGCTTCCTCCTGCCCGCCGTTG
>JAADFT010000195.1:5316-8650 GCA_013152765.1 Calditrichota bacterium
TACGGTCGATTCTCGGACAGTCGAAACCGTTACGAGATCAAATCGCGTGGTTTCTTTGTGGCGGCCAGTCGCCACTACCGGGCTGGGGTTTTGCTCGGCTTGCACGGTGGCCTCAACTACAGCCTGGAGCGGGACGACGGCGACGACGATCTGAACGCTTTTGTCGCCAGCACGGTCGATCTGGGACCGCAGTGGTCAGTTCTGGCGGAGTACGACTTTGCGTGGAACGACAACGGACCACGCGCCCTGGGTCGGGGAAACGGCGTGCTCAACCTTGGGCTGCGCTGGCAGCTCGGAGACCGCCTGAGCCTGGATGTCGTGTTCAAGAATCTTACCCACAACACACGCGGCTACGACTACGCTTCGCGGATCCTCACCCTGCGCTACTGGGACAGGATTTGAGCCCGCAAGGGGCTCAGAGGGAGAGGACCGTGTGTTTGAGTTGGCCCTCAGATTGCCCAAAGGTGGGAGAAACATGCAATTTGGAAACGCCAGAAGGCGGCTTTTCTCCGTTGGGATTCGAGGAAATGGTGAGAATCAGAGTCGGACTGAGGACCACGTAAAAAGCAGAGGTCTGACTCGAACGGCTGTACTTGCGGCTGTGGTTGCCGTTCTGGCGTGGGGTACGTGGGGATGCTACACGGCGCTGCGCCACCCGGTGTTGCGTGGCTCGCTCACAGGTGAGAGTGAAACGACCACGGTCTCGTTCGGCGACGACTGCTGGCAGTGCCATTCGAGTCGCCAGGAGGTATTTTGGCCGGACGAATCTGGAATTCCCACGGAAGGTTACTACGACTGGGACTTTTTCTACTCGGTCCCCTGGTGGGTTGACAGTTTCTACTACAGCCAACGGCCGAGTGCAGCCGAGGAGGAGCGGTTGCCGGAGCCCAGGCGCTTCCGCACCCGCAACCAGCCGGTCATGACAGGGGCTCCGGCTGTTAGCGCGCCTCCGTCTGGTCCTTCGATTGTGGCTCGCAAACGAAGCGAGCCGGGCAACGCTAGCAGCGCTCCGCTGGCGCCAACGGATCCGCGTCGAAGAGTGGGGCGCAGGGGCTCGGGCGCAAACGCTGCCGCAGAGGGGAGAGCAGCTCGCCGCCAGACCAGGGAAAACAAAGAGGAGTAGCGCTTGTCCCTGCCTCACGCCGAGCCGACTTCTGCAGGGGAGTTCCCTGGTTTTGCCCATCAAATTCGTTTGAACGAAGCAAAGAATGCGACGCGTTTTTTCCACCCGGGGATCAATTCCTCGGGCTAATTGAAGACTGCACCCACTAAAGCGGGCTCAGCCGAAGGAAAGACTAACAACGTTCTGACGTGACAGGACTGAGGCCGCTCGGAGTTTGGCGTCGGGTGGCTGTTCTTGGCTTGATCAGAGCGGTTTGCTCTTGCTGGTTCTGATGGCTGAAACGGAGTGACGACGTGCGCCACTGGCTTACCAGGATTTTCGTCGGTGTCCTGATCGTTGGCGTCGGTACGGGGGCTGTCTGTCGCCTTTTCTTGCGTGTTCCCCAACCTCAAATGGCGGGTCAGGTGAGCGTCGCCGGGATCCACGGGCCCGTCAAAATCGTTCGGGACGAGCTCGGGATTCCCCACATCTCTGCCGGCTCGGAGTACGATCTCTTCTTCGGACTGGGCTACGTTTTCGCTCAGGACCGCCTCTGGCAACTCGATTTCTTTCGCCGGCTCGGGTACGGTCGTTTGGCCGAGGTGCTTGGTGAGAAAGCAGCTCGCTACGACAGCCTTTTCGTGATCTTACATCTTGGCGACGTGGCGAAAGCGGTGCTTGACGAGCTTTCTGACGAAGGCCGGCTTGTGCTCCAGGCCTACGCCGACGGTGTGAATGCTTGCATCGAAGAGCGCGGCAGTAAGCTGCCGCTGGAATTCGGGCTGCTCGGCTACAGACCAGCTCCTTGGAAACCGACGGACAGCATCGTTTGCGCCCGCGTCATGGCCTGGTTTCTTTCTTTTGGGTGGATTGTGGATCCGGTGTACACGGCTCTGGTGGACAGCCTGGGCTACACGCGCGTTGCCGAAATTGCGCCGGAGCCCGGTTCACTGGGTCCCAGGAATCTTGTGCAGCGTCCGGGCCACGTGTACTGGTCGGCCCTGGATCTGGCTGACCTGCAGGCGGGCGTGCGTCCGCGCCGCTGGGTGGGCAGCAACAACTGGGCGATCAGTGGTAGCCGCACGCTTTCGGGAAAACCGATTCTGGCGAATGACCCGCATTTGCCGTTCATGGTGCCCGGGTTTTGGTACGCTGTTGTGCTGGACGGTCCGGATCTGCACGTGGCTGGGGCTGCCATTCCGGGAACCCCTGGGGTGACTTCGGGGAGAAATCGGGCAGTGGCCTGGGGCGTCACGAACGGGATGATCGACGACGCGGATCTGTTCTTTGAGAAACTTTCGCCGGACAGCAGCCAGGTGCTGGGTCCGCACGGGTGGGAACCAACCCAGGTGTTTCTGGACACAGTGCGGATCAAGGGCAAAGGTGAGGTGCGGTTCCGCACAGTCTGGACACCACGCGGGCCGATCGTGTCGCATTTGCTGCACGACAGCACACACGTTCTCTCGTTGCGCTGGTCCGGGTTCGATCCGAGCCGCGAGGTGGACGCGATGTTGGGGCTTGCCAGGAGTCACTCCGTGGCCGAGGCCATTCGCGCTTTGCGTCTGTTTGGGGTGCCAGCGCAGAACTTCGTGCTTGCCGACACGGCGGGGAACATTGCCTACAAGTTGGTGGGGCGAATCCCGGCCCGAAATGGCTCCGGATTGTTGCCTCGGCGAGCCTGGGTGGCTGAGCAGAACTGGCACGGCTGGCTGCCCTACGAGAAGAATCCCGAGGTGCGAAATCCGCCCGACGGTTTTGTGGGTTCCGCGAATTACATCCCACCTGGTGCTAAAAATCTCGGTTACCTGTCCTGTTACTGGGAACCACCTGCGCGGGTGGACCGCATCCGCGAGCTGCTTGCGGAGCGCAAGGACTGGAACGACTCCCTCGTTGCCCGGATGCAGCTCGACACCGTTTCCCTGTACGCGCGTCGGTTTTTGCAAGTTGCCTTGCCCCATTTGCCGCTGGATAGCTTGACCCGTCAGGAAAAGGACTTCGCGTTGCTTCTGCAGCAATGGGACGGGCGAATGGGCGCAGAAAGCCTGGAAGCAGCTGTCTACGCCGTATTCTTGACGGAACTTGTGCGGGCGACGTTTCGGGACGAGATGGGCGATTCGCTTTTTGCGCGTTTTGTAGAACTTCCGAACGTGGCCATGCGGGTCATCGTGCGGCTGCTCAGCAAAGGGAACAGCCGCTGGTTTGACGATGTGGGCACGGAACGCCGCGAGGGCG
>JAADFT010000196.1 GCA_013152765.1 Calditrichota bacterium
CTAATATCCTTGGCGGCGCTTCGCGCCACCATGCAACGACAGGAGTCGTTGCACTCCAAGCGATTTTCTGGAGTGCAAAATCTCCCGATTTTGCGACGGGCTTGGAGACCCGGTCACGTAGCGCGAGCTTTAGCTCGTGCGAAGGAGAGGCAAAAGCACGCCTACCGCTGGGACGGCCGCGGGTGGACATTCCGAGCGTTGCCCTACAGCCTTCAAAGCGGCAGCGAGCTGCCGCACTCCAAACTGTCCGCGGAGGCGGACCAGGAAACGCAGCCGGGGAGTTCACTCCCCGGCGCTCCAGAAAAGCCGCGTTTCTCTTGCCGAGCTAAAGCTCGCCCCGGGTAAAGCCTCTTGCTTCGCAAAATCCAGCATTCCGGCACTTCCGCTGCTGAAGCCTCGGTGGTGCGAGACGGCCGGATTCTCCGTGACCCGACTACAGGTTGAAGCGGTGATCCAGAGTGACGCTGCCCAGCATTTCGTGGTAGGTGGCAGCACCGCGCAGGTAGTCCGTGCGGCGGAACATCAGCGAAAGAGCGTCGGCGCGTGTGAGCGACCAGCGGAATCCAACGCGGGACACAACCGACGTGTAGCCTGTACCGCGCCGCACACCCACGTTCAGGTGGTTCGTGATTCGCTTCCGCGGCAAACGGTGCCGCGCCGAGAACCCAAAAATCCCCACCTGAACCTTTTGACCGCGGAATTCGTTGTTTGCCGTCCCCAACGAAATCCCCGCCACAAAGTTTCGCCACCACTCAACGTCCCAGCGCACAGTCGTGTTCGACACGTCGTACTCGCCCTGCCAGCGCTCCGAGCGCTGTTCCGTGTGCGAAAACCGGAACGTGTGCTGCCGCCCCAGGAGCTGAAAGCGTTGCGTGAGTCCCCCGTTGTAACGCTGGCCCTGGAAAACAACCCGCATCGAATCCTCGCGGATCTGCGTTCCCAGCCCCACACTCAGGTTGAGAGAAGTAGACCGCCACGGCTTCGCCTGGAGTGTCGTGGTCCAGAACTGTCGACCGTTTGTGGTGGTCTTCTCGTTTTGCAGGTTGTCCCGGTAGCGCGTAAATCTGCTGCGAAGGCTCAGCCGGCCCCGGATGATGTGGACCGTGCCGCTCAGATTCAGATTCACCCGGTCGTTCACCGCGTAGGGCATGGCCAGGGAAACGAAGCCGGGACCCAGGCGGTTGTACTGGGCCCGCAGCGTGGCACGGCGACTTCGGAAACCGAACATCACACGGTAGGCGTAGTCCGCGCGCGAGCTCACCCGCGGGGTGAAGTAGCGAGTCAGCAGGTTGTACGCTTTGTCCATCCCCTGGGGGAGTTGCTCGCGAATCAGCGAGTCGGCGCTTGGGGATCGCAAGTCACGCGTGTGCAGACTTCCGGCTCCCTCCACAAGTAGCGTCAGGTGTCGCCGAAAAAGGCTGATGCCCAACCGACCCACAAACAACAGATTCTCCTGAGGCGTCACGGTGGTTGTGGTTGAGCTCGTAGTGTCGTCCGCTGCTTTCAGCAAGCCGACTTCGAGGAGATTGCCGTTTTCCCTGCCGATTCCGACCTGCGCCGCCCACATGTTCCGACGAAACGCTTCGCCGGGGACCGAACGTCGACTCTGTCCCTTGAAGACTGACAAACGAAAAATGCCCGGCCGCAGGTCGACACCCGCACCCCGCACGCGCACGCCGCTTACGAAGTAGTTCAAACGCGGGTAAAAGTCGCCCAGGTGCAGCGTGATCCAGCGCCAGTGTGGGTCAATTCCTAAGCGGTTGTAAGACTGCCGGAATTGCGTCTCCTCCGTCGACACCACCACTTCGAAGGGAAAGGTCAGCCCCAAAGCCGTTACGGTCGGCCGAAAGTACAGGCGCCCGGTGGTTGGGTCGCGCCTTCCCTCCCGACCCTGCATGTGGTACACCTCGCCGTAGGTACCGAGCGACCCGGAAACACCCAACCAGCGAGAGCCAGCCTGAACCTCCACCGCCGTCAGTACCAGCACCCCCGCAACCAGCCAGAGGAAACTTCGTCGTACGCCCCGCGCCCTCTCGTTGTCTTTCCTCGCCATCTTTCCCCTTTCGTCCCCGTGCCCGTTCTGCGTCACCTCACCCACCACCCTCAACCTGCTGGCGGGCTTTTTCCAGGTACTTCCGCAGCAGCGCCCAGTCCGGGTGAAACCTGGCCATCCGCTCCCACGTGCGTACCAGCTCGCGCATTTTCCCCATCTTGCCGGCAAGCCGAATCAGAGCTTCGTAAACAGCTTCGTCCTTGGGGTTCAAAGCCAGGGCTCGCTCGTAGGCCCGAAACGCCTCGTGGTCACGCCCCAGGTGCTCAAGCACCCGCCCCAGTCCTTTCTGGGCCTCCTCAACCGACGGATCCAGCGAAATCAACCGACGGTAGAACTCCGCTGCCTGATCCCAGTCGCCCCTGTCCTCCGCAATCTGTGCACGAAGAAGCCAGAGCGCCTTCGCGCCAGGGTACCGCTTCAGGAGGTCTTCAATCAAAGTATCGAACCGATTCCCCTGAACTTGACGAAGAGCCGTCGCCGCGCGTTTTAGAATTTCTCTGGTCTGTCGCAGCTTTTGCACCGATTCAGACATCCCCTGAAACTGGTCTGCCCGGAAATCGTGAATCTGCTGCAAACCAGCACGCAGGTTGCTTTCGAGCGTCGCGACCGTCCGCACAGCTTTCACAAGAGCACGCTTTTCGAGGCGCAGAAATGTGGCCGTGTCCCCGCGGGCGAGCGCCATCTGAGCTAACTCGTGGTAAGGCGTGGGGTCGCTGGTGCCCGCCTCCAACGCTTCTTCGAAACAGTGTTTTGCCTGCTCAGTTTGCCACCGCTTTGCGTGAATTTTCCCCATCTGGATCCAGGGCTCCGCCCACAGGGAGTCCCGAGCTACGGCTTCCTGGTAGGCGTCGAGTGCTGCGTCGAAACGGCCGAGCGCCGTTTCTGCCTGCCCCAGCGCGTACCAGACGTGCGGATCTTCTCCGGCAACTTCCGTCAGTCGCTTCAGAGTGGCTTCCGCCGCTTTCCAGTCCCGCGCGCGGCGCTGCGCTTCGGCCAGACGGCGAAGCAGTGACACGTCGTTGGGTCGCGTCTGGAGAAGGTGCTCGTAGACTTTTGCGGCTTCTTCCCACTTGCCCTCAGCTTCCCAGGCACTGGCGATGGCCAGCCAGGCAGACGTGTCGTTGGGGACATTTTGCAGAAACCGCTGCCAGGTTTGCCTCACTCCTTCGTAGTTGAGGTGATCCCAGTAGTACTGCGCAACGGCCTCGAACACACGGCGGTCGGTGGGATGCCGCACCATGAGACTGTCGTAAAGCGCCAGGGCTTTGCCGTGCTGGTGGGCCATCCGGTAGAGCAACGCCAGGTCCAGCGCCAGACTCACGCTGTCCGGGTGCTGCTGAACCAAAGGCTCAATCGAGGCCACCAGCCCCTTTACGTCACCTTTGCGCTGAAACGCGGCGGCTTGAAGTTTCAGGAGCGTCTCGTCGGCGGGATGGTCGCGGAGGGCTGCCTGCACAACCTGAAGGGCCGAATCCACCTTGCCCAGTTGCAGCAAAGCACCCGCCAGGTTCTGTGCAGGACGCGTGTCCTCCGGAAGGTAGGTCAGGGCCTGGCGGTAAAAAGAAACCGCTTTCTTGAGATCCCCTTTCCTCTGGGCTTCCACGCCCGCGTTCAGTAACGCTGCTCCGAGACCCTGGCGCAACTCCGAACGGAACGGTTCCTTTTCGACCGCCCGTTTCAGCCACCGAGCGGCCAGGGCGTACTTTCCCAGGCTGGCGTAAACAGCGCCGAGAGCAGCGGCCACGTCCGCGTCCTCGGGGTAAACCCGGGCTGCTTTTTCAAGTACCTCACGAGCGACTTCCCACTCCTCCAGTTCGGAGGCGCAGCGGGCAGCCAGCAGCGCCGCCTGCTTGTTGGCCGGCTCCTGCCGCAAAGCCTGCTGGAAGAACGAGAGAGCGAGCTCGGTCTCCCCTCGCCGAAGGGCTTCGAGCCCCTCCTGGAAAGCATTTTGTTCCTGCCCCCGAGCGAGAGGCCCGACCAGGAGCCAGCCGAGGACGACCAGAAGGACCGCGTGTCTCCGCCTCATTTCGGTCGTACCGCGTTTTTCCAGGCGCTCTCGTTGCCGGAGGTGTCGACCGCGCGCACCTTGTACCAGTGCTTTGCCGTGCCGGCCGGGTCTACAAAGCGACGCTCTCGCAAAGGTTTGCTGTTCAACTTCTCGAACACACCCGTGGGCAGCTCGGAGCGGTACACGTAGTAGCCCGCAAGGTCGCTCGCGATCACGCGTCCCCAGGTCACCTCCACGCCGGAGTCCAGCAGTCGTGCCGCCAGATCGCGCGGCGAAGGCGGCGGTACACGGTCCTTCACCACGAGGGCACGCCGCCGCGGCTTGCTCTCGTTCCCCTTGGAGTCCACCGCACTTACGCTGTAGGTCAGGCTGGCGCCCTTTCTCACCCTGGCGTCGACGTACTCCCTGGCGGTGGCTGCCAGCTCAGCTAAGAGGGAGTCCTGGCCCGGCCCACGCGCTCTGTAGACGCGGTAGGCCTTCACGTCAAGCGACGGACTGGCGCCCCAGGCGACGAGCACACGCCGTCCGTCCACACTGCGCACCGTCAGACTGACGGGCGGATCCGGCGCGCGCCAGTCCGGCACCTCCACCTGGACGGGCTCGCTCTGACTCTTGTTCCCGGACTTGTCCACGGCCACGACAGCGACCCAGAGAGGCATGCCGGGCGTCAGGTACTGGGGGCCCTCGCTGAATTCTCTTGCGTCAGCGGGCAGAGGCTCGTAGGTGGCGCGGCCAAGCCGGTTCGGGTCTGTTCCGCGGAACACGTGGTAGCCAGCCACATCTTTCGACGGCGAAGGGCGCCACTGGACACGCAGGCCTTTTGGACCGGCAGTAGCCTTCACTGACGCAGGCGGCAACGGTGGCTCGGCGTCCGAAACGCGTGCGGAAACTGCGTTCGAAAGCTCGCTCTCGTTTCCTGACGAATCGACCGCGGAAACACGGTAGAAGAAAGTCTGCGCCTTTGGGACGGTTTGGTCGACAAAAAACGGCTCGTCAGCGGGAATGTCGCCCGAAATCTTTTCTGGTTTGTCTCGCGGTGAAAGCGACCGGTACACCCGGTAGCTGGCCACGTCAAGCTCCGGACTGAGCGCCCAGCTCAGACGCACGCTTCCTGTGTCCGACAGGGCGATCACACCTTTTGGCGGAGATGGCGGTACCTTGTCCACTGGCGTTACGGTCACAACATTCGAGCGCGGTCCCTCACGCCCCAA
>JAADFT010000197.1 GCA_013152765.1 Calditrichota bacterium
CAGCGGAGTTCCAGGTAAGGTTCCGGAAAGTCCCGCGGCAACGGTTTGAACGGCGACGAGTTGCGCACCGCCTGCAGACTGGTTTCCACAAGCGAGCGGTGGCAGTCGTACGACTCCACTTCCAGGTCCTGCACCTCGCCGTTCGGCATGACCTTGAAGTGAAGCACCACACTCCCGTGAATAATGCCCAACCTGGTAAACGCCGGCGGCGGGTAGAGGTTGCTGGCCATGCGGCGCTTCATGTACAGAATGTAGGGAGCGTAGTCCCACGCGTACGTGTTCAGCGAGAAATCGCCGATGAACCGCGACTTGGAATCCTGTTGACCACCACCGGCCCGCGGCTGAATCTGCGGCTGCATGGGCTGGCCAATGGCTTCGCGGCTGAACTTCGGTGGCGCAAAACGTCGCAACACCGAGGGCAACTGCCCCTGCTCTTCCGGTTTGTCCTGTCTTTCTTCGGAGGCGGCAGGCTGCGGAGGCGGGCTCGGATTCTGTGGCGTCATCCCGGAAACAGCCGGCGCAGCCTTTCCCGCTTCAACCCCTTCAGGCCCACCTTCAGCGAAAACGTCGGTGCGTACAGGGGCAAAAGCTTCGCCTTCCGGCAAATTGTCCGGCGCCTGCGGGTTCTGAGCGCGCGCGTTTTTGTCCGACACGGCCGCAGCCTGTTCCGGCGGTTTCTGAAGGCGAGCCGATTCGGGCGTTTCCACAAGCCGAAACGCCAGAAGTTTCTCCTGCTCGGCAGGCACCTGGTCCGCGCTCGACTGGGCGAGCACCAGAGGTCTCCACGCGAAGTACCCCCCGATCAGCAAGGCGTGCAAAATCAGGGACACGACGATCGCCAGCACGTCCAGTCGCTGCGGGTGCCGCTGGGCCAGTTCCACCACGGACCAGCGACGCCCCAAAGCGTGAACAGCGCCAGCTCCTCGCCGCGCAAGTACTTTCAGAATCGACAGGACAGCCAAATCGTCATCAAATCCTCTGCAACAGTGATTTCGCCGTTGAACGTGCGCCTGGCCCGACCCACGAGATCCACCTCGTCGCCCGCCGGGTAGATGTGGCTCAACACCAGTTTGTTGACGCCAGCCTCCTCAGCGACGGCCCCAGCCTCTTCCGGCGTCAGGTGGCTTTCTACCGGCGGCTGGTCCGCATTCGCGCATTCGAAAACCGCCACGTCGGCGCCGCGAGCCAGCCACACCAGGCCGTCGCACACGCCCGTGTCGCCCGAGAGGGTCAGGACGCGCCCGCACGCTTCGAGCCGGTAACCGAGCGCGTTCCGGCTGTGGTGCACAGGGCGAGCAGAAATCTCCAGCTCACCCAGGACGAGATCCTCGCCCGGTAGCTCCACCATGCGCACAGGCACGCCGGGATCCAAAACCCAGCGGCCGAAGGTGTCCGCGAGACCGTGCAGCACGCCCTCCAGCCCCACAGGACCGGCCAGAAGCAACTCCCGCTGGCGAGTCAGGCCGGGCGCGTTCTGAAACGCGAAGAGCAGCGCCGGCAGATCCGCCACGTGGTCCATGTGGAAATGAGTGAGCAGAACGCCGTCGAGCTTGCTCCAGGGGAAGCCAAACTCCACCAGGCGTCTCAACGAGCCCGAACCCATGTCGACGAGCAAGCTCGTCTCGCCGTGCTGAACCAGGTACGAAGCCGAAGCTCGGCGAACCCTCGGAACACAGGACCCGGATCCCAGAACCGTCAAGGAAATTGTTCGACCCGGCATGCTCTCCTTTCTGCATTTGCGCCAGTGTTCAAACCTGCACCACTCTGCGGATGTTCCGCCGCCACCGAGGATGGCTCCCAGACGCAGTCACCCGCGGCTCACTTCGGTAGGGTGGGGGAACAGAACAAACGCGGGAAAAGCGAGAGAAAAACCGACGCTACCACGTCAAATCCGGTCGGGAAGAGAACCGGAATCCCAGGCTGGCCCTGCCGTCCGGAGCCAATCGCCAGACAAACTGGAAGATGCGTCCGCCGCAGGCAAACACCGGCAAAAGCAAAATGGCAACACCCTGACGCAGCAGATCGAGCGATCTACATCACGCCCCCGCAGGCGTTAAGTCCACCGCGGTCCCGGTCCTACGTAGCGTCCTCCTCGTGCGTTTCGCTGTGTACCCAATCCAGGTACGCCTGCAAACCACCCACGATTGGGAGGGCAATCACCTCTGGCAGTTCGTAGGAATGAAGCCGCTTCACGCGCTGAGCCAGGGCGTCCAGCCTGTCGCCCGTGGTCTTCAACAACAACAGCGCCTCGCCTTCCTCCGTGATTTTGCCGTCCCACCGAAAAAACGAGCGCAGATTCGGCACGATGTTCACGCACGCAGCCAGCCGGTCTTCCACAACCTTACTGGCGATGCGTTCGCCCTCCGCCACGGAGGAAACGGTCACCAGAACCAGCAAGAAGTCGTTCATCCCTGTTCTCCAGACTCAGTCGTCGATTCGCCGAAATCCCTCTGCCGGGTCAGGAACAGGAAAAGCTGCCAGAACGCGTAGTACTCCACGGCAAAGGGGAGAAAACCCAGGAACCCGACCAGGGGCATCTCGAAGAGCTTGGGGTGCTGCAGGAAGGGCACGTTGTAAACCCATTTCGTGGCTGCCCAGTAGTTCCAGAACTCCCACAGCAGACCGCAAATCAGACCGGCGAGGAAAAGAGACAACAGTTTGCTGATGTCCCCCTCACGCAGACGCACGAACAAAGAACGGCCGCCCGCCAGACCGAGCACCGGATCGATCGCGAACACGTAGCCAACCCAGACGAAAGCGATCAGGTAGCTGGCAATCCGGGGCGGGAACAGGATTGGTCCCACTACGAAAATCAGACCGACCACGTACCAGGCCACGAGAGTGCGGTTGCTGATCGTGAACCGCCGAACCCTCAGGCGGTCGAAAAGCCCGTACGAGTCGATCAAATCGCTTGTGAAGAGCATTCCCGGGCCGATTGTGGCGAAGGCCCAGGCGTAGCCGATCAGGCGCACGAGCATGTTTTCCGGCAACCCGACGTAGATCCAGTTGCGCATGATCAGGTTGTACGCCTCAAAAATCAGCCAGACGGCGATCGAGTACACCGCGAAAGCCGCGAAAAGCCCGGGCCGCGTTCCGATGTACGAGAAGCCGCGCCGCTTCTGCAGCCAGGCATCGAGCAACAGAATGTAGCCGGTCCAGGCGAGAGGCGTGAAAAACACGGCGAAAAAGCTCACCCGCCTGAACATCAGGATTTCGGAGACGGCAAGGAGGATCAACCCCAGCCAGCCCTGCCAGCCGAAGCGTCGGGACATGTCACCCCTCAGTTGGTTTCGAATCGGTGTTGGATCGCGCGTTCGAAGCGCGGACGGTAGATCAAGTCGAAGGCCAGCTCGGACCCTGGAAACATGGCCAGAGCGGTCCGCCGAAGCTGGCTCACCATCTGGAGGGCCTCAGCCACCGTCAGGTTTTCCTGCTCGCGAATGATGGTCAACGTAAGATCCACAAGGAAACGCAACCAGCGCCTCTGCCGCAATTCCTCGCGGATTTCTTCAGGCGTCGGATCCATTACGATCACCTCCCAAGGCTTTCTGTAGCCAGTCCCTTGCTCTACCCAGATGACTCCCCTTCCAGTAAACCTGCCCACAACCGGGACAACGCCAGAATTCCCGCTGGGTTTCCGCCACGTAGGGCGGCACTTCCTCCTTCACATCCTCGAGGGTCGTGGGCACAACGAGGGTGTTGCAAAGAGTGCAGCGCGTGAAAAGAAAGTGCTCTGCATCCAAACCGAAGCGCCTTACCACCTCCGCCACCTGCCGGTCCACTCGCTGGTTGCGCACGAAGTAGGCCCGCTCGTCGCCCACGGTTTCCACCAGTGCCCGGTCGCGACTCAGAAGAATGCGGTCTTCGCGATTCAGCAGCTCAATCAGCACGTCGTCCGCCAGGTGTTCGTACACCACATCGTAACCGAGCAGGCGCAACCAGCGCGCCAGACGGCCCAGCATGACGTCGGCCACAAAACGCGGGCTCAGCGCGAGCGTTCCGCCTTCTTTCTGCGACTCTTCGGTTTTGGCAGCCATCCGTGCTCCCAGTACCACTGCACCGTTTCGCGAACGCCCGTCTCCAGGTCCACCGACGCGGTGAATCCGACCTCCCTGCGGAGTTTCTCCACAGAACACACCCAGTAACGCTCGCGGATCTCGCGGACTTTTTCCAGGTTCAGCGTGGCCGGCCGTCGAGCAAGCCGTGCAGCAATCTCAGACACCAGGGCCGCAGGCCACAGGATCCACGCTGGCAGAACCAGTTTGCGGACCTTGCGCCCCATGGCCCGGGCCATGGTCTCGCCAAACGCCGACCACTCCACCGGTTCCGGGTGCGCGACAAAGTAGGTTTGCCCAACAGCGGCCTCACTGTTCGCCACGGCCAGCATTCCTTGCACCAGGTCGCGCACGTGAACGACGCTGACCAGGCGCTCCCCGCGCCCCAGCTGCGGGTTCACACCGTGGGCCACGTAGCGAAAGAGAATGAGCACGTCGCGGTCGCGAGGTCCGTACACTGCGGGCGGCCTGACGACAGAAACCGGCAGCTGGTCCCGAAATCTTGCTACGATTCGCTCCGCTTCCAGTTTGCTCTGGCCGTAGCTGGTCAGGGGGTGCGGTGGGTCGCTTTCCACACGTGGCTTTGGACCTGCACTGGGCCCCGCTGCAGCCTGGCTGCTAACCAGAAGGAAGCGCGTCAGGTCCCCGGCGTGTTCTTCGCAGGCCCGCAGCAGGTTCTCCGTCCCGCCAGCGTTCACGCGGAAGTAGTCCTCGCGGCGACGAGCCTTCGTAACGCCGGCCAGGTGGTACACCTGCTGGACTCCCTCCACGGCCGGACCAAGTGTCTCCGGCCGCGTAACTTCGCCGTACACCAGGTCAACGGGAAGGTGCTGAATCCACTGCAGGTTGCTCGTCTTCCGCACGAGGCAGCGGACCGAGTGCCCCCGGCGGAGCAGTTCCTCGACCAGAAAGCTGCCCACAAAGCCGTTGGCACCTGTCACCAAAACCTGCATCGAGTCTCCAATTCCAGAGTCCGCTTCCACGTGTGAATCCGCTACGGCAGTTCACCCAGGGCGAGGCTTCTCCCGTTCAGGGAAAATATTAAAGAAAATTCGGTCAGCAAGCAAGGGCAAAACCGGCCCGCAGCGGTGTGTGGAGTTCCGAGCGCGTTCTGTGGGCCAAAGTCCACCGTGCGACGGGACAAGAGAACCGCGAGCGAAGCCGGGATTGCCGTGTCATTCCTGCGAAGTCTGCTGCCCCGAACACAGCAGCCCGGGCAGAAGCCACGACGATTTGTGCAAGTGACGACAAGCCGTTTCGATCCAGAGAATCGGCTGAGGCGATCGGCTCTGCGGGGAGGGAACCCAGCCGCGACAAAGAGGTTGAAATTCGCGGGCTCGTTTGCTATTTTCCGCTGCGTTGCTACCGGTGGACTCAAAAGCTAACAACATTTGAAAACGAGGTTGCGGAGGTTTGGATGGCAGGGAATATCGTAGAAATTACCGACCAGAATTTCGAGCAGGAAGTCCTTCAGTCGAAGATACCCGTGATCATTGACCTGTGGGCCGTGTGGTGTGCGCCGTGTAAGCTGCTGGAACCGCACATGGAGGCCATCGCTCAGGAATACGCTGGCCGCGTCAAGGTCGGCAAGCTGGACGTGGACCACAACCGGAACACAGCGGCACGCTACGGCATTCGCAGCATTCCAACGCTGCTGATTTTCAAGGACGGTCGCGTCGTGGACCAGATCGTGGGCGCGGTACCAAAACACCACATCGTCCAGCGCCTGGAGCGCGTTTTAGAGCAGTAGGGTTCGAGATTTTCCCCAGTAACGTCAGGCGGACTCTCGTGCGAGTCCGCTTTTTTGTTGTTCCGGCACCGGGATCAGGTTTCGCCGTCCGGAGGCGCCTCCGATAGCTGTGACGCTGAGCCAGAACACAATTTGCCAGTCGAGGCCA
>JAADFT010000198.1 GCA_013152765.1 Calditrichota bacterium
AGCGGGCGAGAAGGTGAGACAGGCTCTCAGTGCGGGTGCTGGGCCCGGAGCCCATTTGGGGCGGATTCCTCGAGGCAATTTCCTGGACATTGCGAGGTGCTGGGTCAGATGGCGAGTCGAGGATCTTGGGGCGCTGCGAAACAGGGGGGCTCGCTCCAGTCGTGGACAGAGGTCGAAACTGAACGCGTTTTCTTGCTCGGTCATGAGAGGTAATCTTTGAGGTGAAGGGCACTTGCTGAGACGACGTGAAAAAACGGGCGCGCAGCGCCAGCAGGAAATCTTCGGGCTTCTCTTGATGACCTTTGGTGTCTTCCTCCTGCTGGCAATGCTCACCTACGATCCGGCGGAAGTCCCGGGCAAAATCCACCCGGGCACCACGCGGAACGCCATGGGCTTCATCGGAGCCTACCTGGCGCACTACGTGGTTCGCTACACGTTTGGCTACGCTGCTTTCACCGTGCCTTTCCTTCTGATTGCCTGGGGGTGGAATCGTTTCCGTCACAACGATCCTGCTGGCCTTCTGCGCTGGACTCCTTACGTTCTTCTGTTGAGTTTGTACCTTGGCACCGTGATGGCTGTGCCGGAGGTGCTCAGGGCGTCAGATGGTGCGCCCGACTTTCGTCTCGGTGGAGCCTTTGGGATCGGTCTCGCTCGCATCATGGTCGCCTGGTTTGGCCTTGCTGGCACGGTAATTTTGCTCTTCGTGCTGGCTCTGATCCTGTTCTCGATGGCCACTCAGGTGAGCCTCTCGGCGTGGGTTTCGGGTGTTGTTGGTCTTTGGGCAGACTGGCGGATTCTGGTTGAGAGAGAGCTAAATCGCTGGAGGCAAAACAGGGTGCGGCGGCGCTTGGCCGAGCACGAGGCGGAAGAAGCGTGGGAAGAGACTTCGGTTTCTCGGGGTGTTTACCGGGAAAAGGAAATCGAAGAGCTGGAGAAGTTAGAAGCAGAGGAAGACGAGCTTCCTGTTGAAGAGGGGGAGAGCGAAGACTGGGAAGAATCGGGAGAAGAACCTGGAGTGCTACCCTGGGCGCCAGGAGCAGCGGAAGCGGCGATCGAAAGAAGCGAGCCGATTCCGCCCAAGACGCCACTGCGACAGCTTGAATTGCTGGAAGTTGAGAAGGAAGAGACGCCCCCACCGGAGGCTCCAAGCGGCGAGCCTTACTCTCCCGAGAACTACCGTTTCCCGCCGACAAGCATTTTGGCGCCTTCTGAGCCCCAGGATGAGCTAACAGACGACGAGCTTCGCGAGAACGCCCGTGTACTCGAGCAGGCGCTCCTGGAATTTGGCGTAGAGGCGCGTGTCGTTGAGATTGCTCCGGGGCCGGTGATCACGCGCTTCGAGGTTGAGCCGGCACCGGGTGTGAAAGTTGCGCGGATCCTCAGTCTTTCCAATGACCTGGCTCGGGTACTTCGAGCCTCGCGGATCCGGATTGTTGCCCCGATTCCAGGCAAGGCAGCCGTTGGCATCGAGGTGCCGAACCGCAATCCAGCGATCGTGGCTTTACGTGACGTGATCGAATCTGAGGCCTTTCTGGCTTCGTCGTCCGTGCTGACAATTGCGCTGGGCAGAACAATTTCGGGAAAACCGTACGTCACGGACCTGGCCAAGATGCCCCATTTGCTGGTTGCGGGAGCTACTGGCTCGGGCAAAAGCGTTTGTTTGAACACGATCATCGCGAGCATTCTTTACAAGGCTCGTCCTGATCAGGTGCAATTTGTGATGATTGACCCCAAGCGGCTCGAGCTCTCCATGTACAGCCGCTTGAAGGATCACCACGTGACCTACCTGGAGGGCCTCGGAGAGGCCGTGGTGACAACGCCTGCAAACGCAATCTCGGTGCTGCGCGCTGTGGAGTACGAGATGGAGCGCCGCTACGGCGTTCTGTCGCGTGCAGGCGTACGAAATCTGGAGGACTACAACGACCGTGTGCGCGAAGGGCGTGTGAAGGCCGACGGCGAGGAAGAACCGCAGCCTTTGCCCTACCTGGTGGTGATCATCGACGAGCTGGCTGACCTGATGATGACAGGCGCACGCGAGGTAGAGGAACCGATTGCGAGGCTTACGCAAATGAGCCGCGCTGTCGGTATTCACCTTGTGGTCGCAACGCAGCGGCCGTCGGTCGATGTGATTACCGGGGTCATCAAGGCAAACTTCCCGGCCCGGATTGCCTTCCAGGTTTCCTCGAAAACCGATTCGCGAACCATCCTCGACATGAACGGGGCCGAGAAGCTGCTTGGTCGTGGGGACATGCTCTTCCTTCCCCCCGGAAGCCCTGAGCCGGTACGGGTTCACGGTGCGTACATCTCAACAGAAGAATCTGAGCAGATCATCGACTGGATCGCGGCGCAACCGCCTTTTCCGAAGGAACCTCTCGTGGCATTCCGAGAGCAGCAAGGCGGTTCCGGAGCGATGTTTGGAGCCAACGAGCAGGATCCGCTCTTCGAGGATGCCGCTCGCATCGTTGTACTGACGCAGCAGGGCTCCATTTCGATCCTGCAGCGCAAACTGAAAATCGGCTACGCACGTGCTGCCAGGTTGATTGACGCTCTGGAGGACGCCGGAATTGTGGGACCGTTTGACGGCAGCAAAGCTCGAGAGGTCCTGGTCGACCAGGAAGGGCTGATGGCGATGGGGATTGCCCCCTACGGCGAGAGTTGAGCCGTGATGCGGGTAACAGCGATGCTGTGCTCAACGGGTGGGGCACGCCGTGGAGGAAAACGAACAGAATCGCAACCGCTACAGGTAAGCAGTGGTTGCGACTTGCGCGACAGATGAGGTCGTGCCATGTAACGGAACACGTGTCGCGGACTTTCCCGCGAGGCAGATGAAGCAGGAGAATCCATTGAAAAAGGCGTACACGACACTGTTTTTCTTTGCCTTGTTGCTGTCTTTGCTGGTCACTGATGCCTTGGCTGCCGAAAGTGCAGCGAAAATCATCCAGAAGACCAAGGCCAAATACGAGTCGATCAAGTATCTTTCACTTCGATTCCAGCAGCGTTTTGAGTGGGCGCTGACTGGTGAGGTGCAAGAGCTCAGCGGGCTTGTGCTTGTTGCTCCTGGGGATCGCTACCGCGTCGAGACGAACACACAGATCATCGTGTCTGACGGTAAAACGCTTTGGACGTACAACAAACCCACTCGCCAGGTGATCGTGGACAATTTGGGCACTGAGAAAACACCATTGCTAAGGGATTTGGTTCTCCGGTACACGCAGGATTACAAAGCCACATTAGCTGGGGAGGATACCGTTGCCGGCAGGAAGTGCTGGGTGTTGGACCTGGTGGCCTCCGGTGAGGGCGAATTTGTGCCGCACATTAAGGTCTGGGTGGACAAGCGAGAGTACATCATCTGGCAGGTAGAAGAAAAGGACGCAAACGGGAACGTGAATCGCTACCGAATCACTGTGTTCGAAGAACCAAGTAGCTTGCCCGATCGGTTGTTTCACTTTAAGATCCCAGAAGGCGTGGAGGTTGTAGATCTGCGCTCTGAGTGAATGTTGTTTTACGGTGAAAAAATAGATTGCATGTTAGCCGCAAGTTCGCTATTATTCTGCCCGTAATCGGGAGAAATTTGTATCAGCCTGAGGGGAGTCACCTCCATGATGCAGGAGCCTCTTGAGCAACAGGTCACACTGAACGACTACCTTCGAGTTCTCTACCGCGGCCGGTGGATCATTGCCATTGCCTTCCTTGCCACGGTTTTGGCTACCGCCTATTTTACGTTCACAACCGAACCAATCTACGAAGCTTCTGCTACCGTGATGGTCAAAGAAGAGGGTAGCGGAGTTTCCGACATGTTGTTCGGGGGTGTGGCAAGCGCTTTCCGCCGGGAGACCGAGATCAACAATCAGGTGCAAATTCTCAAGAGTCGTACACTGGCTGAAGCTGTAATCCGACGTTTGCAGCAGTCCCCGTACGCGGACAAGTTGCGCATCCTCGGGAACGTGCCGGAAGATGTTCGACGGAGCTTCAACCCCGTCAGCGCAGCGATGGGGCTCGTGACTGGTTTGTTCGGTGGCAAGAATCAGCAAACGACCCAGCCGACCGGTGACGAGCTGGTCTCTGTCTTGGCTGAAGATCTGCAGAAGCGCATCAAGATCAGTCCAGTGCGCGACACGGACATGATCCACATCAAGTTCGATGCGCCCAGCCCGTTTGAGGCTGCTTACGTTACGAACGCGATTGCGCAGACGTACCGGGAGCAGAATATCGAAGAAAGCAGGGCTGAGGTGAAGCAGGTTAAGGAATTCCTGGAGGGGCAGCTCCCCGCCATCAAGAAGCAACTCGAGTCCGCGGAAGAACGCCTGAAACAGTATCAGGAGCAGCGAGGCGTCTACGCTCTCGACAAAGAAACAGAAAAGCTCGTTGAGCAGATTTCCGAAGCGGAGGCGTTGTACCAGGAAGCACTGACGGATCTGCAGTCGAACGAAAAGCGTCTGGCGTACGTGGACTCGCTCCTTGCTGCAAGCAAGACGAACATCGACGTGGAAACGATCGCCAGCGAGCCTTACCTGGAGGAAATAAGGAAGCAGATTGCTCAACTGGAGATCGCGCGATCGGACTACATCAGTTCTCTGATCGAAAACGGCGTCTACACGAAAGACGACCCAAAACTCCAGGAATATGACCGCCGGCTCCAACAATTGAACAAGAAGTTCCAGGAAGAAGTAGCGAAGATCGCTGCCGCAGAGATGCCGAATCCTTTGGCCGTGTCCAGCGATGTTTTCAAGAGTAAGATCGAGATTGAAGCGGAGCTGCGGTCGCTACGGCCGAGGGTGAAGGCATTGAAGGCGATTCGTGATCGCTACCGCCAGCGTTTAGAGAGCGTGCCTGCCAAGGCGCTCGAGCTGGCTCGCCTCAAACGGGAGGCGCTGGTCAACGAAAAGATCTACACCATGATGCAGGAGAAGTACGAGGAAAGCCGGATCACGGAGGTTGGCCAGCTCGGTAAGGTGCGGATCGTTGACCCGGCGCGACCACCGCGCTACCCTGTTAAGCCGAAAAAGAAACTGAATCTGATGCTCGCCGGGATCATCGGGTTGATGCTGGGTGTGGGGATTGCTTTCGTGATCGAGTACATGGACAACTCGATCCGCAGTCCTGAGGAGGTTGAACGATTGGGTCTGCCACTTCTCGGCACAATTCCAGTGATCGCTGAGGAGGAGGAAGATAGCTCCAAGAATAACGGCCGCCTCAGGTTACGCCCGGGAGCGTCGAACGGCGATGAAGAGGCCCAACAGCTATCT